>JBGTCS010000072.1:0-26668 GCA_041748715.1 Pyrinomonadaceae bacterium
ATATCCAAAACACCCAAGTATTCCTCGATAGCGTCTTTAATATTATCCAGAGCGTCTTCTTCGGTCTCACCCTGAGACCAGCATCCGGGCAATGCAGGACACGAAACGCTGTAACCTTCGTCCGAATGCTGCAAAACTACCTTATAAAGCATGTTTTCACTCACACTCCTTTAAGATTTTGTCCACTTTCTCCACCGTCAGATCCTCATGATAATCAAACCCGATCTGCATCATCGGAGCGGTGCCGCAGCTTCCGAGGCATTCGACCATTGTGACGGTGTATTTCTCGTCCTCGGTCGTTTCACCCGGATGGATGCCGAGCTTTGAGCAAATATGTTCGGTTATATCCGGTTCGCCCATGATGCGGCACGACAGTGTTTTACATATCTGAATATGATGGCGTCCGACGGGACGCATATTGAACATCGAGTAAAACGTCGCGGTTTCCCAAACGTCTGTCACCTCGATATTCAGAAATTTTGCAAGAAAATTTACGCCCGGATTATCGATCCATCCGCGTTCCCGCTGAACGAGCATCAGGAGCGGGATCAACGCCGAACGGGTCCGGTCAGATGGATACTTGGCCACATGCGACTTCATTTCGTTGATGATGTCGGCTGAAAACTCTGCGACCTCGTCCGTCACGAGAACCTTATCGGTATAACTTGTTGGGGTTGCTGCTGCCATTTATAGTTTAGTGTATCCCGGTTTCCAACTCGTCGACTCGTTCTTCTAGTTTAGTAATTCGACCACTATCTTTTATAGCCAATGAGCCTACATCATCGAATTGTTTGCTAAACGTCTTAACGTTTGAGGTCAAATCCTTTACATCGGTATCGATATGATCCAGTTTACTTTCCAATCGATCGAGTTTGAACGAATTTGATCTAATATCCGAAGTCAAACCATCAAATTTTTGATTAGCAACCTCGATGAACTTCATCATCTCAGCTTTGAATTTTTCATCCGAAATTTTTTCAGCCATAACTTTTCTTTTAATGCCGCCTAGCATTGACCAAAAACAGAGGGGGTAAATTCCGATCTGATCAACGGTCGATCTCTCCCAAAACAATATCCAGCGAACCGATGATCGCGACCACATCGGCGATCATTTCGCCCTGGCACATAACGGGTAAAGCGGCGAGGTTTACAAAACTCGGGCCTCGAAAATGCACGCGTTCGGGTTTTGGGCCGCCATTTGATTTCATATAGACGCCGAGTTCGCCTTTTGACGCTTCGATCGGCATATAGACTTCGCCCGGCGGGATATTAAAGCCTTCGGCGACGATCAGAAAATGGTGGATCAGCGAATCCATATGTTTACGCATATCGTCGCGATCCGGAAGGACGATCTTTGGAGCGTCGGCCTTGGTCGGGCCCGGTTTTAATCTTTCCAGAGACTGGCGGACGATCTTGTGCGATTCGTAAAGTTCGCGCATGCGGACGCGAAAACGTGCCCAGACGTCTCCATCCGTTTCGGTCGGGATGTCAAAATCGTATTGCTCGTAACCGGTATAGGGATTATGTTTGCGGAGATCGAGTTCGACACCGCTTGCTCTAAGACTCGGCCCGGTCAGGCCCCAATTTATTGCTTCTTCACGGTTGATGACGCCGATGCCTTTGGTTCGGCTTTGCCAGATAGTGTTTCCCGTCGCGAGCGTCTCAAACGTGTCGAGAGCCTCGGGGAAATCCTCCATAAACTGTTTGACCCGGCGTTCAAAACCTGCCGGCAGATCCATCATTAGGCCGCCGATGCGGAAATAACTCGGGGTCATTCGACCGCCCGACGCAGCCTCGATCAGATTTAGGATCTTTTCGCGTTGGCGAAAGCAGAAAAAGAAGATGCTCATCGCGCCTAGATCCAATGCACTCGTACCGAGCCAAACCATATGCGAGGCGATTCTCTGCAATTCGCACATCAAAACCCGGATCACCTGAGCCCGCTCGGGAATTTCTAGATCGAGCAATTTTTCGGCCGCCATCACATATGCCAGGTTATTCCCCAAAGGATTGAGATAATCCATCCGGTCGGTGATGACGATGCCCTGTTGATACTTTTTATATTCGAAAAGCTTCTCCATGCCGGTATGGAGATAGCCGATGTCCGGGATCACATTTATGACAAGTTCGCCGTCCAGTTTTAGATCCAATCGCAAGACGCCGTGCGTCGAAGGGTGCTGCGGTCCCATCGACAAGGTCATTTCCGACTCAAGCGATTGGTCGAGAACCCCAATTTGTTGAATATCTTGTACCAAAGTACTCATAGTCTATTTTGGATTTTAGATTTGCGATTTTGGATTAACAGAAAGCTCAAGCAATCTAAAATCCGAAATCTAAAATCCAAAATCTGTTCAGGCTGTAAGGCTCGTAACCTCTCAGCGGATAATCTTTTCTCAATGCATGACCGTCAAAATCGGATGGCAGCAAGATTCGGCGCAGGTCAGGATGGCCATCAAATATCACACCCAAAAGATCGTATGTCTCACGCTCGTGCCAGTTTGCCGTTTTCCAAAGCGTCGAAACCGTAGGTACATTTGGCTCATCCTCGCTCAAAAGCACTTTTAATCTCAGACGACTGTAATGAATTGTAGAAAACAAATGGTAATTGACCTCAAAACGCGGGTCTTCCTCGGGTCCGCGGTCGCATCCGCACAGGTCGGCCAGCATGTCGAAACCGTGTTCCTGTTTCAAATAAGAACATATCTCGACGATCTCAGATCGCGGAACGATCACGGTGACCTCGCCGTGGCCTTCGAACACCGAAACGACCCATTCACCGTTCTTCTGTTTTAGCTTTTCCACATAACCGTGGAGTTTTTCAGTCATATAGATCGATCTAACAAGACTTCGCATTTCCATGTTGCAGAAGCCCGCGCGTAAGCAAGAGCGTAACGTGCAACTTAAATGTCACGCCCTTGCTTACGCGCGGGCTTTTTGCATCTCAAAACTACGACGAACGACGCTTTTCGTGCTTTGACGGCACGGAGTAGGGGCGCGATGTTTCGCCTGCGGCGACCTCGGTCTCCGTTTCGCGTTCCAACGCAGTCCCCTCAGTGACCGGCAGCGTGCCCGGAACTTGCGATTTACGAGCTTCCGGATGATAAGTATCGCGGCGATCAAGGACCGACTCCTTCATTATTTTGTCCTGAAGCATCATGATCGCGTGGACGAGCATTTCGGGGCGAGGCGGGCAACCCGGTACATAAATATCGACCGGTATTACCTTGTCTACGCCTTGAACAATCGCATAATTATCAAATACACCGCCCGATGTTGCACATGCTCCCATTGAGATGACCCATTTAGGCTCAGGCATCTGATCGTAAATTCGTCTAAGGACCGGAGCCATTTTTCGTGAAACCCGGCCGGAAACAATCATGACGTCTGCCTGCCGCGGGCTGGCCCGAAAGGTCTCGGCACCAAATCGCGAAAGATCGTTACGGGCCGAAACGGTGTTCATCATTTCGATCGCACAGCACGCCAGCCCGAAAGTCGCGGGCCACAGGCTCGATTTGCGAGCCCAGTTGACGATAGCGTCCAATCGTACAGTGACGACATCGGGCAATGATTCGAACAATTTATCTTCGAGTCCCATAATTGAAATCGGTCGCCGATCTCTAATGTTCGGCACGTTTTGAGCCGCATTTGCGGCTCCATCAAACCATCAGACTTTTTAAGCAGCGATCTTAAAGTCAGCTGCTTGATCGCGGTTGCGTTTTGATAATAACTTAGCTTCTTCGCGAGCTTCGGCACGAGCCTGCAATCCCCAATCGAACACACCTTTTTTCCAAACGTATATGTACCCGACGACCAGTGTAGCGACAAAAATTAATATTTCAACAAAAGCGATCGTGCCAAAGGCGATGCCGCTGAGTTTCTCTTCTGCCAAGAGGCTTTTAAAGGCGACCGCGAATGGAATAATGAATAAAACTTCGATATCGAAGAGAAGGAAAATGACGCCGACCGTATAAAATTTCACCGAAAAACGATTTCGGGCCGAGCCGACGGGATCTTTTCCGCATTCGTACGGCATCAACTTGGTAGCCGTGCGTTTGCGAGGCCCGATAAGCTGAGCGACCAGTAACTGGCTGATGCCGAAACCGGCGGCAACCAAGAACATTATGGCTATAGGTACGTAATCGAAAACGTTATATTCCGACATCTTTTGTTATGAACCGTTCCTAAAACTTCGAAGTTTAAAACCTGATGACCGTAAAATACCGCAGAAATGCCGTGCATTCCTTATAAATTACTGAGAAGTTTGGCTCAATCTAAATCGTAATTTAACGGGTTATTAGTGTCAAGGCAGTCAAAGCGCGAATCACAGGCGTGGCCACGGCACAAAATTATTTATTCGTTGACCCATTCAAAAGCCGTGTGATAACTTTGTAACTGGCATTGTGCGCCGCCAAACCGCCGTTTTTCCTTCACTTTTTTCGATTAGACTTTACAATAGCATCGTGATCTCAGGTTTCAACACAGATATAGAATTTAAGGGCACGGTTTATCATGTCCAGACCGAGGATAAGGGGCTTCCCGCTCGGATCATAATGTCGCTTGTCTATGATCGAGGAACGATTTTGGCTAGCAAGCGCACGAGTTACGAAGATCTTGCTTCGGGCAATGAAGAGATATTAGCGGATCGCCTATCACGCCAGCATCAGTTGATCTGCGCCGCAGTTAAAGCGGGACGTATCAATGAATTACGTGAGATGACCGCTAAGACGGCAGCCGCGGCAAAAGCAAAGGTGGGAGCAGTCGGCGTCGTACCCGGAAAAACCATTTCTCAACCCGCTCTTTCGAATCGACCGGTGGATACGAATGTACCGGCCTCGATTCCGCCGCCCGTAAGTGTGACGTTACATGAAAGTGACGTCATATTAGATCAGGTTCCGATTGAATTGTTCGAAGATCAGTTAATTTTCGACGGGGTATATGTCATCGAGGACGAGGATATTTTACCGGCCGAGGCCGTGGCGGTCGTCAGCGAACTCTCGGGTCGGGATCGTTCCTCGAATTCGAAACTGGAACTTGAACTCGTCGGTGAGACAAAATTTAAGGGCGGCGATCGAAAAACGGTAAATATAATGATTTGTCGAGGATCCGGGCGAAAGGTTGTCGCCGATGCTCAGTTAATGGTCAAAGTTCTCGGGTCGAGTTTCCGGCCTGTAATTTTTCACGCCAAATCGGATTTAAATGGCCTCGCTCGGGTTCACCTGCAATTGCCGCATTTTGCGGCAGGCCGTGCAGCGATATTGGTTCGAGCACTGGCCGACGGCGAAGAGGTCGAACTGAGGCGAGCCGTTTTACCAGGCTGATAAGGGTTTTCTTTGCGGTCCGATTTGAATTTATGGCGGCCAGCGCGGAAAATTACCGTTATGGCACATCACCAAATACTCCTTAACGGCGAAAGCCGTGAGATCCCGCCCGAAACCAATCTCGATACTCTGCTCGAAATATTTTCTTTACCAAAACAACGAGTTGCGATCGAATTAAATAACCGGGTGGTTTCCCGCAAAAATTGGCCCGCAACGATTGTCCGAGATGACGACAAGGTCGAAGTAGTTCACTTTGTCGGTGGCGGGTAGCTTTGCGTTCTGCGCGTCTTTGCGTGAAAATTATCTCCATACTATGACTGATACCTTTTCACTGGCAGGCACCAGTTTTACGTCGCGGCTCATAATCGGCACCGGCAAATACCGTTCGTTTGACGAGATGAAGGCGGCACACAAAGCTTCTGGCGCCGAGATGGTCACCGTTGCCGTCAATCGCGTCCCGTTGGATGGCAAGACCGAATCCTTTCTCGACCATCTGGATCCCAAAATGAAGATCCTACCCAACACCGCCGGGTGTTACGATGCCGATCACGCTATCCGCACAGCACGTCTCGCCCGCGAGGCTCTCGAGACCGAATGGATAAAACTTGAGGTGATAGGCGACCAAATCACACTGCTTCCGGACAACGAACAAACCCTCGCAGCAGCCCGCGTGCTTGTCAAAGAAGGTTTTATCGTTCTGCCATATTTTACCGACGATCTGATCATGGCAAGAAAACTCCTCGACGCTGGCTGTCCCGCCGTGATGCCGCTTGCCGCGCCGATTGGTTCGGGAATGGGCGTTCAAAACCCTTCGAATCTGCGGATCATGCGCGAGCAATTGCCCGATGCGACGATAATCGTCGATGCCGGCGTAGGCGTACCTAGTGATGCAGCGATTGCGATGGAACTCGGAGCCGACGCGATACTGATGAACACGGCGATTGCCGAGGCCCGCGACGCCGCCCAAATGGCTACCGCGATGAATCTGGCGGTTCAAGCGGGTCGCCTCGCGTATCTCTCGGGAAGAATGCCGAAAAGGCTCTACGCATCCGCCTCGAGCCCGATTCAAGGAGCGATAAAATAATTTTTTGATCATTAAAAACTATGAGAAAATCGTTTCGAGGAAAATAATACAATGCAGAGAACTTTAACAGCAACAATTTGGCGTGAGGGCGATGGTTATGTTTCGCTTTGCGGTGAACTGGATATTGCGAGCCAAGGCGACACGGTAGAAGAAGCGCGCAACAATTTGCGTGAGGCCGTGGAACTTTTTTTTGAAACTGCTAGCCCGAGTGAAATCACAAACCGCGTGAATTCTGAAGTTTATATAACTCCGATGGAGGTTGAAGTTGGGGCGATTGCGTAAACTATCGGGACTTGAAATCTGTAAAATTTTGTCCCGGCATGGTTTTTCGGAAGACAGACAAAAGGGCAGTCATGTGATCATGCAGTTTTCCCTCGAAGACTCTACGGTTTCAGTTCCAGTCCCGCTTCACTCAGAGGTTAAAATCGGAACGTTATTGTCAATAATTCGCCAGTCCGGCGTTCCTCGCTCAGAATTTGAAAGTTGAAATGATTGTTAAGATTCTTTTTTTTGGTCCAACAGCAAGTATAATCGGAACACGTTGTTTAGATTTCGAGTGTCGAGAAGGCGAAACGGCTGATTATGTTTACAACCGCCTGCTCGAAGACAATCCGCAACTAGCCGCTCAAAAACTTCATTTGTCGGTAAACCAACAATACGCTACGGGCGACGAGGTCGTTCGCGATGGCGATGAACTCGCGATCTTCACCGCTGTCTCAGGCGGATAGATTCCTATGGATTTTTCCGAAATAACAACCGAGACAATTGACCTAACAAGCGTCGCCCGCCGGGTTGTTCCGCCCGAGTGCGGTGCGACGGTTACGCTTGACGGTTACGTTCGGCAATTTACGAAGGACAGGGAGACGCTTTATCTCGAGTACGAGGCCTACGAGCCAATGGCGCTCAAGGAAATGCAGAAGCTGATCGAGCAGGCGAAACGGGAATTTGAGATCAGCCATGTCGGCATCGTTCACCGCATTGGCAAACTCGACATCGGTGAAACGAGTGTCGTTATTTCAGTCGCCGCTCCCCACCGAAAAGCCGCCTTTGCCGCATGCGAATGCCTTATCCGCGAATTAAAACGCACAGTTCCGATATGGAAAAAAGAAGTTTACGCCGACGGCGAAGAATGGATCGAGGGCGACGCTGAAAAATTGGCAGAACCTTAATTTCTCTAAAACACATTCAAACTAAAACCCGATTTCCCAAAGGGTGATTGCCGTCAAGCATCTATAAAAGCTAGCTGATCTAACCATCTAACGGACAATGTTGATCGAGATAGACTGTGATCCAGTGATGATAAATTCGCCCGGTTCTATCTCCTTTTCGGCGATGATCGTTTGAATGGACGGCTTTGAGCCGCCGGTCGTCCGCTGGTTGTTAAGCGTGGCAAGAAACGACGGCGGCAGATTTGGCAGTTCGCTCGCACCGATTATCGCACCCGCGCTGGTCCGCGAAAGAACTGCGTAGAGACGGTCCGAACGCTTGAGACGATTCATCATGGCGATTAATTCGGCAGCGGATTTGGGAACGAACTGGGTCACGGCTGAATTTTGCTGGGCGGCATTGCCGTCGCCGATCATGATCGAAACCTCGCCGGGCGCCGTATCTTTTGGAATCATGATCGGGATCTTTTTTATAACTATATTTCCCGATTCGGTGCGGGTAAACGACGTGACCTCGACCGTTTCGCCGGGGCGAACCTCGGTTTTGTCAACCGATATTCGATCGAGCGTCGCAGTTTTGCTCCCGTCAATCGCGGTCATATCGAGCTTTACTCCGGTGATCTCCATTCCGGCAAAATTTGCCCTTAATAGCAATGCGAGCGGAATTGCGGGGGCAGACGAGGCAAAGATTAGAGCCTGCGGGCCCGCGAATCGGCGGTTGATGCGGATCGAATCTTCGCCTTTTATTTTTATCTCGCCGTTCAACTCTATCGTCGTGTCCCCCAATCCCCGCTCCTGTGCCGAGAGGGCATTACCGACGCCGGCATTGATGATCAAAGGCGTGAGCAGTTCGTCAAAGGCTGATTCAAAATTTATCTCGCTCGCGACTCCGCGACTATTCACCAGGTTTATATTCACAGGAAGCATTCGCGGAGCTTCGCCAAGCTTTCCAAAAATAGTCGTCGCACGATCCTGAGTCATAGAACCGACCGTTGCGTCGGGCACCGCCAGTTTGAACGAATTGTTGGCGTTGGGAATTACAACGATGACATGGGACTCGGACATCGGCAGATTGGAAGCACCGAGACTAAAAAACGGATGGCCAAAGGCATAGATCTTTTCACCGTCCCGCAATGTTACCGTCCCGGCTGCGGCTATCTGAATGTCTCCGCGAGCCAACGAGACGACCACCGAATCGCCGCCCAGCAAGGTTGTTTCCGTTGCGGCGGTCATCGGTGTGATCCGTGAATTGCCGCCGGCGGCCGCGATCGGCATCAACCCGGCGCGGGTTAATTCAGGTGCTAAACGGTCTAGGGTCTGCTGCGAAATTCCAGAAAAATAAAGCGGAGTCGAGATCGGCAACATTGTCTGGCCGGCGACCGCCGTCAGGCGTGAGTCGGCCGAAAATCCAGAAGCGACAGGTCGGACGGGTATTTGGGCTAAATTTGGCTGCCATGTGTTGGCCAAAAGTTCGGCGTACGAAAAGGCTGCCCGCTTGGCAGGGACCGGGTTTGCCGCCATCGAATGTTCCACGACCGACGCCATCTGTTCAAATGGCGTGATGCCGCAAATAGGTTCCTTTGAAAACGGAAAACTATACGATATTGCCCCGACCAGTCGGCCATCAATATAGACCGGCGAGCCGGACATGCCGGCGAAAACTGATGTTCGTTCCGCGTTAGCTCCGCTCAGCTTTCCGACGATCATGTCTTGTTTGGGGCCGATCCAATTCGGAATGACGCCGATTATCTCAACTTTGAATTCTTCGGATTTGCTCCCCTGAAAGACAGTTCTGGCTGTTCCGGTCATCCCTTCGCGAAGTTCTGCCACAGGGAATATTCGATGAGCCGCTCCTCGGTTCGCGACCGGCTGAAATTGGGCGGAAATATCAACCAAAAGAATGATGACAGCGAGGAAAACATATGGAATTTTCAGGTTAAACATCGTAAAAACTTCTTCCTTATCAATCGGTGCTTATGTTAACATTTTAACTGGTCTTGTCGAAAGCCCAATCGAAACGGGCTTTCACCCACATCATTCGATGCCGGCTATCGGCAATCGTCCTAATTTTTTTTAGTTAATTTAATTGTTATGGCTAAAACTACTCGCCTATTCAAGAGTTTTTCTCGTCTATTATTTCCCGTTATTTTATTAGTTTTACTCGCCGTTGCGGCGGGGGCTGTCTGGCTGGTTTACACGACCTCGCGTCCGTTGACGACGCGTTATCTGGTTACACCAGACAAATACGGCCAGCTAAGCATGCGAGCGGCTCAGGTTACAGAGGAAACATGGATCAACCGAGAGGGCAACGCATCCCGGGGTTGGCTCCTCAGGGGAGCCGAGGGAGCTCCGGCGGTGATTCTGCTTCACAAATTCGGGGCGGATCGATCTTATGTTTTGAATCTTGGTGTCAAGCTTAACGAGTCGACGAATTATACCGTTCTGATGCCCGATCAGAGGGCACACGGCGAAAACCCCACAATTCAGAATGCGTCATTCGGCGGCTGCGAAACGGAGGACGCTCTTGCAGCTATCGAATTTCTAAGAAATGTAAAAACGCCGAATCAGATCGCTCTTGTCGGTAAAAATCTCGGCATATTCGGTGTCGAAATGGGTGCACTCGTGGCGCTCGCGACTGCTGCAAAAGAGCCGTCGGTGACGGCAATCGCGGTCGATTCTGTTCCGTTCGATTCAGATGGAGTCCTGCGTGAATCCGTGGCGAAGCGATTTCCGTTTGCAAGCTTTGCGACAACCACGCTTGCTCAAGTGGGCACGCATTTATATTTTTTCGACGGCTGTTATCAACGCGAATCGATATGCAATGTCGCTAAAACTATCGATGACCGGGATGTGCTGTTGTTGGCCGGATTCGATGCTCCGGAATTTCAGGAATCGACCTCAAAACTCAACAAATGTTTAGTTTCGAGCAATCGGGTCACCAGTAAGACCGATCTGAGTCCATCGGGATTTAGCATCATAAATGCATCCATGGAACAATCCGAAACCTACGATCAGCGGGTGATCGATTTTTTCCGAAACGCACTCGGCAACTGAACTCAAATGTCGATTTTCTTTTTACTGTGTCCGTTTGTGCGAGCGGCAATTTGTACATCCGCCGTTTCTTCCATCTGGTCGACGGCGTGATCTAAGACCTCTTTTAATTCCGTAAACCGTTTTGTCGTTGACGTTGTTTCGAGCATTTGATACTTTTTATCATTCTCAAAGTTAAAAGCGGCTGTGATCAAGAACGACAGTGACTCGGGATCTGTTCGGTTAATTTCAGGAAGCCGTCCCCGGTTGCCGCTCATCTTAAAGGCTGCCTTTGCCATCCTTTCAAATAAACCGAAAACTTCGCCCGCAATTAGTTCGAGGTCGGCGGCGTTCTCTTCCTCGTCCTCAAAATACTCGACGTCACCAACCAGATACGGATCGCCGCTTTCGATATAACCGATCAGCCGGTATCGAATAAGCCCCAATGTGAGAATGTTGGCGCGTCCGTCAGGTAAGGTTTCCGACTCTTTGATCTCTGCGACGCAGCCGACCGTGCCTGGCGGCGGACGGTCTAGGAATGCGTCTTGTGGCTCAAACAGGGAAATCCCAAAAAACATCCCCTTTTGCTCAACATCGCTGAGCATCTGCCGATACCGATCCTCAAATATATGGAGCGGTAACAGCTCATTGGGCAACATTACAAGCGGCAGCGGGAAAATTGGCAAATGACGAATGCCGCGTATCTTTTCTATGGCTTCTGACATGCTTTTAGTGCGATAAATTCTGCAATTTTTTGTGGCTCGTCATCGCTGAGAGCCATTCGTTTGGCTCCGATAACGGCGTCCGAAATCTCGTCCGGCCTTGTTTTATACCGATTGTCGCGGGTGATCAAATCCTCAATCACGCGGCGCTCCAGGCGTTCACGCCCAGGATCGTCCGGTTGATCCTGGATCTCGATATATTCGGCCGGTACGGTGTGATTCTTGATCCGAACGTGAAGAGCCCCTGTGATATCGAGCACCTCATCGCGAATCTTTTGCAGCTCAAGCAGGGAATTTGGAAATCCAAGCTGACCGCGAAACGATAGTTCGATGATCGGGCGTGGCCTTCCCGCCTCGCTAATGCGGGCTTCGGCCCGGACTTTTTCAAGGACGTCTTCGGTAATACTCTTTGCGTCGGTATAGTTTGTGACCGGGAACGTAAGCTGCTGAAACGGTCGGAAATGATAATCCGCCACGTGACGGGCGGTTACATTATTCTCGCTATCAACCTCGACCACAAAGGCGCCGCGATTCTCGCGAAACTCGCTGATATTTGTTATCTCGATCGAGCCGGGATTAAATGCCCAGTTATCGATCTCGTAGTGTTTGTGCGTGTGCCCGAGACCGACGTATTCAACCGCGGCCTTCAAGTCCTTTAGAGCGGACAGCGACAACGCCGGGATCGGGTGCATTTGATGGCCCTCAACATCGGTGTGGAGCATTAAAATGTGGAATGCGCCGTTGCGGCGATTGTCGCCAATCGATTTGGTCAGGAGCGGGATCGCCCAATTTCCAGAGGCTCCGTACCAGTCGGAACCAAAAATTCTGGCTCGCCCGATATCTATGTAACCGCCTTTTCGTTCTGCTTCATCCCAAGGTTCATAGCTCATTTCGCCCTCGGTCGAGACCGGTTCGAGTAATTTCAAAAAACCCCAACTCGCCAAAGAACGCAGCCAGCTAAATTCGCTATCATTATGTTTTTGGTCGTGATTGCCCTCGATGGTAATAACCGGAATTCCGGCATTTTTCATCATCGTTAGGCCTTCGATAGCGTAATTCATGGTCTCGGGCGGGACCGATCGTTTATGAAAAAAGTCGCCACACATTATGACAAAATCCACTTTTTCATCGATCCCGTATCGACGCAGAACATCGACCCACGCCTCAAAAAAATCTCGCGGACTCTCGGCAAGTTGATATCGCGTACATCCGAGATGGATGTCGGCGATATGTAAAAACTTCATAGTCGAATATTAACACAGGTAAGTTTCGGTGCCAGAGCAGCTATCAAGCCAGGTATTTTGGTGAATAAGTTAAAGAAAGAGTTTCGCACTTTGGCTCATTGCCGCCGAATTTGGCTATGATAGTTCAATTATGGATAAAGTGGTCCTTGTAACGGGAGCGTCGAGCGGGATTGGGCTTCACACCGCAAAGTTGTTTCAGGCAAAAGGCTGGAAGGTCGCCGCGACCATGCGTTCGCTGGAAAAAGCCGGAGATTTGAGCAACATCGTGGATGTCGAATGTTTTCGATTGGATGTTACGGATGTGGCGTCAATAAAATCAGCTATCACCGCGGCGATCGATAGATTCGGGCGGATCGATGTAGTTGTCAACAATGCGGGTTACGGCTTGTTTGGCGTGTTCGAGGCAGCATCAAGCGAACAGATCGACCGGCAGTTTGACACCAACGTTTTTGGAATGATGAATGTTTGCCGCGAGTTACTGCCGTACTTTCGAGAACAAAAGCGGGGGCATATTGTGAATGTCGCTTCGCTGGTCGGACGCGTTGCCCTGCCAGTCACGAGTCTTTATGCCGCAAGCAAATGGGCTGTCGAGGGATTTTCGGAGGCGTTACAGTATGAGGTTGCACCGTTCAACATTCGAATAAAATTGATCGAGCCCGGTCCGATTAAGACTGAGTTTTACAATGAATCGCTCGATGTCGGCCACGACGACGATATCAGCGACTATGATGCTTTTGTCCAAAAGGCAATGCACAATATGCGAAACGCCGATCATGGGGCGCCCGACGGCGAGGTTGTTGCCCAGACGATTTACAATGCTGTTGCGGATGGTTCAAAACGTCTTCGATACAGCGTTAACACAAAAGGCATGCTTATCTTGCGAAAGTTTTTGCCCGACAGTTTGTTTTTCCCGCTGGTCAAATTGGCTATTTTGAAATAGCCAAACTATAGAGAAAGTGCGATGATACAGAGGTGCGTGAGGGAAAATTAAAGGGGAACTTTGGTTCTAAATTCTCGACTGCCAAGTAAATCCGTTTTACTATTGGACACCGAGTTACAGGCGAAGATTCTGCAAAAACTATATTGATGGATGAAATAATATGTGCGATGAGGCACACTCTCGTGATATTATTTCGAATCAACAGAGATCACCTTTAGTTTTCAGTGTTCGAATTACTTCTTGAAACCTTCTTCGAAACCTTTTCGATCTGTCCTCACGCTGGCCTACTTTTCTGAAACTAAGTGAAATGAGCGAAATTTGTACCAAGTTATGCAAATTTTGTTAGATCGTCCGAATATCAGTTAGGTATCGGTCACCCCTTGGAACGAGATGGATTTATATGAAGATATTGCTATACAACCCCGATAACGGCATCACGCGGAATTTTATGCCGCATCTTTGGATGTTCCTTTTACAATCGCTTACTCCTAAAGAGCACGAGGTGATCCTAATCGACGGAAACGCTAAAGCGATGTCGCGTCCCGAACTGGTGCAGTTCTGTAAAGATGAGAACATTGGCCTGGTTGGGATCGGTTCAATGACGAGAATGGTCGCCCGTGCATACTTGGTGGCTGATGCTCTGCGAGAAGCCGGATTTAAGGTTGTGATGGGCGGGCCGCATGTGACTGAATGTGCAGATGAAGCCCTCGGCAAGGACGGCGGACCGCGACACGCCGATGCCGTCGCCCTCGGCGAGGCCGACGACTATTGGGCACAGATTGTTGAGGATGCAGCCAACGGCGAACTCAAGGAAACATATCATCCAAAAATCGACGAAAAGGGTAACGACTTTAAGCCAAGCCTGCAACAGTATCCGCATATTCCATGGGAAACACTCGATCTCGAGCAATTTTCACTCGTGCCGAAATTTCTCCAACCCATGATGTCAAAAATGGGTGAGGGTTGGGGTAAATTCTTTGTGGTGCCGATCGAAACCGGTCGCGGCTGTCCTTACGGCTGCGAATTTTGCACGGTCACAGGATTTTTTGGCGATTCTATTCGATTCCGTACCAACGAAAGCGTGATCGAGGAACTGCTCAGGTTAAAAGCCCGTGCAAAAAAGGAAAAAGGCCAGATGGCGGTTTTCTTTATCGATGACAATCTGGCGATCAATAAAAAACGGCTTAAAGGTTTGCTTCGCGATATGATCGCGGCCGGTGCGACTCTGCCGTGGGTCGCCCAGATCAGCGCCAACTTGCTGGCCGACGAGGAACTCGTCGACCTGATCGCTGAGGCTGGCGGCAAATGGGTTTTCATCGGTATGGAATCTATCGATCCCGCCAACATGGCCGATGTAAACAAAAATTTCTCAAAACCCGAGAATTATCAGGCGGTGCTCGATGGTCTGCGTAAGCGGAATATTTATGCCATCACGTCGTTTATTTTTGGAATGGATAACGATACGGCCGGCGTGGCGAATCGGACGGTGGATGAGATCGAAAGCTGGGCGCCGGGTTTGCCGGTTTTTGGCCAGTTGACGCCGTTTCCTTCGACTCCGTTATATGACCGCCTCTTAAAGGCCGGGCGTCTATCACGGCCCAAACATTGGCTTGATTTTGCACCATTTGTGATGGCGCACGATCCGCTGAAGATGACGATCGAGGATGCAAAAAAAGAAACGTTCGACGCATGGTCCCGGTCGTACAGCCCGGAGCGCAATTGGGAAGCCGTCAACGCGATCCGCGAAGCACCAATCGACGTCCGCATCAGCCATTTGGTGGCGCGACTATTTTTCCGAGGGATCTACTTTCCGCAGATGAGCAAATGGGCGTGGATTAAGCTTTTACTCGATAATAAAAAGACGATCCTAAGCCTAACCGGCGAAGGTATCCGAACCTGGCGGGCAGCCCGCAAACGTCGCCGTATGGAAGGACGAGCAATCGAGCAGGTGAGCTGAGAGCGGCCGCGTTCTGGTCGCGGTCAAAAATTCTGACTCGGTTCAAAGCTGTACAAGATCGCGGCCAGTTCGCCGCGGACCCCGACATCGTTTACGCCGCTTACTTCGTTGGCGAGCGAGGTTGCGAGCATCGTTATTTCAAAACCGTTTCTAACACCCGGTCTGGCCGCCGGCATAAACAGCCGGCGTCCCCAGACAACGAGCTTTTCACCGCTGTTTGAAGTGCCGCTGCCCTGAAACTTAACTTCGTAGGCTCGCCATTCGCCGTTGATCTTTATCTCACCCTCAGAGATCATTTTGTATTCCGGCAACAGAGATGTGAGGACTTCGTTGGTTTCCTTAACCAGATCGGGGAATTTTTCGAGATCGCCATTAAAGGTGCCCTTGCTGGCATAATAACTAACCAACATCTGTTCTTTCAGGCGGCCGTCGGAGGTCGAGCTAGAAATATCCAGAAATTTGCCGCGTGAATCTGCCGATGTGCCCGACTGCGGGCCGTTGATCTCCCAATCCTTTGGATAAAAAACAGTAAACCCGACAAAATTGCGAAGCAGGTCGCCGTTTAGATTTATCTTGCTGTTCTCGTAATAGCTGGTATTTGGCGGCTGTGGAATATTTCGAGCGAGGGGCGGCATCTCTGTGTTTGAAACCAATCGCGAATTTGATAGCTCGATATTATTTACCGCCGATAACTGCTCGTTCCGTGGCTCGGTGCCAGGTTCCGACTGCTCAGGAGCCAAATAGTAAAATCCAAAAACAAACAAGCCGATCATTGCCAATAACCCGATCGCACCTATAATTTTTCCTTTATGGTAACCGCTCTCAGGCGGTTCCGGGGAACGCTGTCGCCACGCAGGCTGATCGGACGGCTGGCCGACCGGCGTTTTGGACGTAGCTTCGGGTTCTAAAACAATATAGTTGGCGTCTGCTCGTTCCGTCGCGATCGTCGGTTCTTCTATAGGCTTTACCGGGACGATCGGGATACTTTTGCTAACGGCTGAGGCTGTTACTGGCTGCCTCGGTTGGCTCAACGATGCGTATAATGCATCCCCAAAATCTCGGGCATGATGATACCGGTCGGCGGGATTATACGCCAACGCTTTTTGCATTACGGCGTCCACCAAACTCGGGAGTTCGGGATTCAACTCAGACGGCCGAGTTTTTAGTTCAGCGGTCTGGGCCCGAACCAACTCTTTTTTGGTTGAGCCGGCGAATGGAAGCCGTCCGGTCAGCATTTGAAACGCAATTACCGCAAGCGAATAGATATCGCTCGAAATAGTAGCGATCCGTCCTTCGAGCACCTCTGGCGCTTTATAAATCACGTTAAACGGAGTCAGCCCGCCGCTTGACGCACCAAAATTTACCACTTTTGCGCGTTCGGGTCGGCTTCCGCTGGTGACAATTATCAGGTTTTCCGGTTTGAGGTCGCGATGAAGAATGCCTTCCTGATGGGCGGAATTTAGCGCATTGGCGGCTTGCTTAACGACATGAGCGGTCCGGATGTCATCAAATTTTCGATGGATCGTTAGAATTTCGTTTACCGAGAGGGCATCGACATATTCGTTGACCAGAAAGATCGTGCCGTCAATGAATTGACCCGAATCGATCAAACGGGCGATATTCGGGTGTGAAAGATGCGACAAAGAGACGCGTTCCTCGGCCAGAATGCTCCCCATGATCTCGTCATATTCATCCTCGATCAAAATCCGCAGTAAAACTTTTTTATTCTCGACCAATCGGTCCTCTGCCAGATAGGTAAATCGGGATTCGTCGCCGCCAAAAAAGCTTATGACCTTATAACGACCTTTTATGACACGGCCCAGGAGCTGTTCGGGATTAGACTCTTCAATATCACGGATCAGGTCGAGCGTTATTTCATCATCGCCATATCCGCCATGTCCAGTTGTGATCTCGGACGCTGACACCTTTTTCACCCGCGGCGACAGATCCGCGGGGCGGTGACCAGTCGATTCAATTTTTTGGGGCTCGCTCTGAGGCTCGGGTGTCGGTGCGTCAACGCGATCCGGCTTGCCGATATCCTCTATATCGAATGACTGTGGCGACCGCGTCCCAACCTTACCCGGATTGTCCGCAAGCTTTTCGTCAAAACCGCTGTCTGCCTTAATTTTTGGCAAAAGATTAGCAAATATACCGCCCGAACGTTTAGGGATCTCGGCCGTCGATTCGGTAACAAGACGAGCCCCGTCGGTCGGACAAAAACGTCTTGATCCCTCGGCAAAAGTTTGTTTACATTTCGGACAATACATCTTACGCACCAATCTCTAAAAAGCTCGAGCTGGAAGCTCTAACTCCAATGCTAAAAACAAAAACACGCAATAGACGCAAATTTTCAATTGCCCGCCAATGATTCGATCCTGTTTCGATTTAATTAAATCAGCCGCGTTGCGCTTTTAAAAGCTTGCTGGCGAGAGATTCCTTTTCCGGATCTAAAGCAATGGCCTGTCTGTAGGTTCGTTCGGCATTGCGGGATTTGCCGGAACTCAAATAGCCATCACCAACGATCTCAAATTGACGCGAAAGACTGCGTTTTTCGAGCGGTGATACCGATCTCAATGCCTGAAGAAGAGCGTTCTCCGCCAGATCCAGTTTGCCCTGTCGGGCATAAAGCGAACCCAGCAAACTGTTTGCCATGTAGGTATTCGGAGCCACAGTGAGACTTGTCAGTAAAACCCGTTCGGCGTCAGAAAACTTCGATTGGGTCGTCAGAGCACGCCCAAGCAAGTATAAAGCCGAAGGGTTGCGCGGGTCACTCGCCAACGCCTTGCGTAAAAGCTGTTCAGATTCCGCATAACGCTGTTCGGATTGCATAACGTCCGCAACGAGGATCATAGTTGCCACTTCGGTCGAAAGTCGAATGGCGTTCTGATAGGCGGCGGCCGATTCCTGATTGAGGCCTCGGCGACGCAGCAACCGCCCCAAATGAGCATAAGGAGGAGCGAATGACGGATCAAGCTGGATCGCCTTACGATATGCATTTTCGGTCTCGGTCCGGATAAGTCCACGGAGTTCGAGAGCAACCCCCAGTTGGTCGTGAGCCAAAGTATTCAATGGGGCAAGTTCGATCGATCGGCGGGCCAGCATTTCGGCTTCTTCGTATCTTTCCGAAAGGTTTGGTGCGGCGATCGGCTGCGTCAATACAAAACTCAGAGCGATATTCGCGATCGCGTTGGCCGGTTCGAGTTGCAGAGCGTCTCGATAGGCGTTCTCAGCTTCTTCCCAGCGTTGCTGGTCACTATAAAGGTTCCCGAGGCCATAGATCGCCCGTGAATCACTGGGCTTTATCGCTTTAGCCTGCTTGTAAGCAGACTCCGCGGCAGAGTAATTCCGGTCGTCGCGAGCGTTGTTGCCAGTTTCGATAAAACCCTCGTAGCGATCCGCGTCGGCCGCCGAAATTTTGGTCGGAATTTTAACCGCCGATTTAGATTTTGAGATCTCGACGACTGAAATCGGCGGGCCCTTAAATTCGGTGAATTTTTCTTTACCTGTTGATACTGCCTGGGATTCTTTACGAGCCGGTTTGCCGGGGGTTGATTCCGTTCGATCTTTTTTGGAGGCGGTTTTTGTCCGGGATGATCGCGATTTTGGTTTCGTCGAAGATTTTTCTGCTGCTTTTTCCGACTTTGCGGCTTTTTTTGCTCGGGAGAAAATTTTATTGCTGCTCCCCAGATCTTGTGCAGCGGTGCCGATCGACAAAACCGCCGTTAAAATGCCAAAAATCGTAAAACGATACAAACTACTCATAAAACTTTAGAGCATATTGGTTAATTTGTCGTAACTAACCGAAAACCCAGCTCTTTATCTCTTTTGCTGGCCTCGACATCTGCTCTGAATGTCGACGTGATCCCAAATTCTCCGGCTGACTTGTTAAATGCGGCTCCCCCACGAATCATATAACGGGGTTCGGGCGTGTCACGCATTGCTCCCTTACTGCCCGGATAAAGACTCGCTTTCGACTCGGTCCATTCATAAACATTACCGATCAGATCCAATACGCCCCAATCATTAGGACAGGATGCTGTTCCTACTGCATCGGGTTCGGTATTGTCTTTATCAGTAACAGCACATTTTGATTGAAACGTGTCGCCCCACGGATAGAGGTTTCCTTTTGCCCCGTTGCGTGCCGCATATTCCCATTCCGCCTCTGTCGGTAGCCGGTATGTCACGCCGTCGCGTTTCGAACGCCATCGTGCAAATGCATTGGCGTCATCTATGTTTACAAACCGAACGGGCATTTTCTCCAGTCCTTGGATCGGTTTGTCGTTAACCCAGTGGGCCGGGACCGGACGATAGCCTGTGTCGCTGATAAACGCGAAATATTCCGCATTTGTAATCTCGGTTTTATCCATATTAAACGCCGAAACCGTAACGCTGTGGGCGGGCCGTTCCTTGTCGAGGCCGTCATCGCGTCCCATCTTAAAATCGCCGCCAGGGATCGGCATCATTTCGGCCTTTGGCAACGGCTCGTCATTATTCGCCGGCGGTCGAGTCGTTGTACTTGCTGCGTTTGCCGGTGCGGGATCTCTGCTGCCGAACGCCCCAAGCATATATGCCGCTCCGATACCGACTATTCCAATCAAAAAGAGAGCCAATAGGCCGCCGATTCCGAAAATCCACGGTTTGAGCGACGTCGAGGTTTCGGTAACGGGCGGAACCGTGTCAACCGCGACATCAAATCGGCTGGGCTGCCAATCCTGCTGAACCGTCTGTGCCATGTCCGGTACGACGCCCGACTTTCGCGTCGGGTGCGAAACGATGGTGTTAAGCTCGCCCCCGACCGGTTCGTCCGGCACTGGAATGGCGGATCCGGATTGGAGTTCGGCAAAGATCTCTTGCGGTTTTCCGTCGCACACAACATCGCCCAGCCAATCCTGAAAGCCGTTATGGCTAATCCGAAGGTGATGATTTCCGCTCTGAACTCCGTCAATTAAAAGAAGTCCGTTGTCTTTAGTTTTGCCCACTGCGACGTTATCGACAAAAACGCTCGATTGCGGTGGCCTTGTAGTTACTTTTAGGGACGAAACCGGGAGCGAATTCCCCGGCGATGTGTTGTAGAAAGATATTGACCCAGGAAGTATCGCTTGGCGCAATTCATCGACCATTATTTCGACCGACGAGGTTCGTTTCTGGGGATCCTTTTGAAGGGCGTGCAAGACAGCCCGTTCCAGTTCCGGCGTCGCGTTGACTCCGCCGTCGGCAAGTGTCGGGGCCGGGTCCGTAATATGCTTTTTCATGATAGCGGGAATTGACGAACCTTTGAATGGCACGTCACCCGCCAGCATTTGATAGAACATAACACCGAGCGAATAGATGTCCGAACGCGAATCCGGCTCCTCATCCGCCCATTGTTCCGGGGCCATGTAATACGGCGAACCCATCAGTCCCTGCGTTTGGGCCTGGACAAATGAACCAAGTAGTTCGCCCGATTTAATCTTTGCCAGGCCAAAATCCAGGATCTTGACCGCCTGATCCAGACGTGGCTTATCAGCGCAGATCATGATGTTTAGAGGCTTCAGGTCACGGTGGACAATACCCTGATGGTGGGCCGCTCCAACGCCCGCACAAACCGCCGAGATCATTTCAAAAGCTCGTTCCGGCGAAAGCGATTTTTCGCGAACCAAAAGTTCGTGGAGCGATTCGCCCTCAACGTATTCCATCACCAGAAACGGCACAGAGCCGTCGATCACACCATAATCAGTTACGCTAACGACATTTTGATGCCGGATTGCGGCTGCGGCCAATGCTTCCTGACGAAATCTGGTGACAAGCTGTGGATCATTGCCGACGAGGTCTGGAAGGATGACCTTAATGGCTAATTGAGTCTTGAGGTAAGCGTGTCGGGCTTTGTAGACAACGCCCATTCCACCCTGGCCGAGACGGCACTCGATATGGTATTTGCCCTCTAACACCGGTTCGCCGGCAATCGTGTGAACCGTTGGCATGCCGTCCGTCGGACAACTTGTCACCGAATCGGAGAAACAGGTTTTACAGAGCTGACATTCCTTCATGTTCGATATAGGCTCGCGATTCTGTTGATTCCGGAATTCCTACCTTGAAGAGGCCAAGATTAACCGAAATTGTAAGTTAACATGCCTAGATTCTAAAATTATTGACGTTCGCAAGCAAGAGCTAAGTAATTTCCGGGAAGTTTCAGAATACCAAATTTAATACGCTGCGACGAATCGATGACCCACTGGGCCGCCGAGGTGTTCGCAGCGGAGAAAAACATTATACCTCACTATCTAACGACAATATTAACTAACCGCTTTGGTACGACAATGACTTTTACTACCTGTTTATTGTTGGTAAACTCTCGGACTTTTTCGTCTGCTAACGCCATAGTTTCGAGGTCCGCATTCGAGGTCTCAGGCGCGGCGGCGATACGGGTCCGCAGCTTCCCGTTGATTTGAACCGGTATCTCGATCTCATCCGGTTTTGCCAGCTCGGAATTGTAGTCGGGAAATCGAGCATCGTTGGCGATCATTCCGTTCTCGTTATCGACGATAATCGAGTAAAGTTCCTCGGCCGAATGCGGGGCAAATGGCGTCAACATCAAGGTCAAAGCGGTTAACGACTCGCGAATCGCAAAAACATCGGCGTCGGTGGCAGCGTCTGGTTCGACACCAAAATCGCCGATCGCATTCGACAGTTCCATTAAAGCGGCGACCGGAGTGTTGAATTGCAAACTCTCAAAACTGTCGCCAATCCGCTTAATTGTTTGATGAGTCTTTTGACGTAACTTTCTTGCCTCAACAGACGGGGCGGTGTCGTCAGAAAGCTCGCGGCGGATACTGGCCTGCCATTTGTAAACAAGCCGCCAGACGCGTTGAAGGAATCTTACGGCTCCTTCGATACCGGCCTCATTCCATACAAGTTCGTTTTCGATCGGAGCCGCAAACATTACAAAGATCCGCGAGGCGTCGGCACCGTAGATCTCGACCATTTCATCCGGATCCACACCGTTCCCCTTGGATTTCGACATTCGTTCGATCGCATATTTGAGCGGCTTCCCCTCGGAGGATCGGGCGCCGGTGATCTTGCCTTTTGCATCACGTTCGATTGTCACGTCCGCCGGTTGAAAGTAGATCCGCTTGCCCGATTCATCATCAAAAAATGTTTCGCCGACTACCATTCCCTGAGTCAGGAGCCTTTTTACGGGCTCGTCAAATTTCACGAGGCCGATATCGCGCATGACTTTAGACCAAAATCGAGCGTAGATCAGATGCATGACGGCGTGGTCATCACCGCCGATATATTGATCGACGGGCGTCCAATAGGCAGCGGTCTCGGGGTCGAACGGCATCGATTCGTTAGTCGGGTCGGTATAACGAAAAAAATACCACGACGAATTTACAAACGTGTCCATCGTGTCCGTTTCGCGGTGGGCCGGACCGTCGCATTTCGGACAGGCAGTTTGGTAAAATTCGGGCACTTTCGACAGCGGAGATTCACCTGTGCCGGTAATCGGAGCGTTGTCGGGCAATTCCACCGGCAAGTTTTCGTATTTCTCCGGTACAACGCCGCATTTGTCACAGTAAATGATCGGTATCGGCGTTCCCCAAAATCGCTGTCGCGAAATTCCCCAGTCGCGAAGCCGAAAGGTCGTAGCTGCTTCACCAAAATTTTTAGCATTAGCAAAGGCGGCCATTTCTGACTTGGCCTCCTTGGACTGCATTCCGGACCATTCGCCGGAGTTGACCAAAACTCCATAATCGCTGAAGGCCTGCGTCACCACACTTTTGGTCGAATCCGTTTCATCTTTGTTCTCGGCTTCAACGACAACCGGTATCGACAACCCGAATTTGTTCGCAAATTCAAAATCCCGCTGATCGTGTGCCGGGACCGACATCACCGCCCCGGTTCCATATTCCATCATCACGTAGTTGCCGACCCAGATCGGTATTTCCTCGCCGCTAAATGGATTTACCGCTTTGAGGCCCGTATCGACTCCGTCCTTTTCGATCTCGACCGCATGGTCGGCCGGCCGAGCATTTTCGACGCGTATAAAAGCTATCTTTTTTGTCACGTCCTCGGCGAAATTATCCAGGTTCGCCTGGATCACCGGGTGCTCAGCCGCCAAGACGATAGCATTAGCCCCGTAAATAGTGTCAATTCTGGTCGTAAAAACACGAATGCGGCCTTTGCCCTGATCGGATCGGCTCGTAATGCCGTCGACCACGGGACAATAAAAAAGCGAGTCGCCCGAGGCGGACACTTCGAATTCAACAAACGCCCCCTCGGAACGGCCGATCCAGTCACTTTGGCGTTTTAGAACGTTGTGCGGCCATCCGGCTTCGATCTCGGCCATGTCGTCGAGCAACTGATCGGTATATGCGG
The DNA here is from genome assembly GCA_041748715.1 of Pyrinomonadaceae bacterium. Lineage (GTDB taxonomy): Bacteria > Acidobacteriota > Blastocatellia > Pyrinomonadales > Pyrinomonadaceae > OLB17. The sequence continues at coordinate 23,817 of JBGTCS010000072.1, forward strand.
TTGTTTTTAGGAACCACTGTTCCAGGTCCTTTTTGATGACCGGGTTTCCGCAGCGCCAGCACAGACCGCCGCTCGCCTGTTCATTTGAAAGTGTCGCCTGGTCGTGCGAACACCAGTTGACTTGAGTCATACGCTTATAGGCCAAACCCATCTCGAACATCTTCAGGAAAAACCATTGATCAAATTTGTAATATTCCGGTCGGTGGGCGTACATCTGACGCCGCCAATCGTAGCTTATTCCCAGACGCTGGAGCTGGCCGCGCATTATTTCAATGTTTTCGTCGGTCCATGTGCGGGGATTGACGCCACGTTTAACCGCCGCATCCTCAGCCGGCTGTCCAAACGAATCCCAACCGATCGGATGCAGAACATTAAACCCACGCAGGCGTTTATACCAGGCAACGGCATCGCCGGCCGAATAGTTTCTCACATGGCCCATATGCAGGTTTCCGGACGGATAAGGCAGCATTTCAAGCTGATAAAATTTTGGCCGTGTTTCGTCCGTCTCGGCATTAAATGCACCGATTTCGGCCCATTTCCTCTGCCATTTCTGTTCGATCTTTTTTGCGAAATATCTTTCGTCCATAAAAAATTGGGTTCTTGTGCCGCTCTGCTCAATCGGCAAAAGCCTAAGTTTAGCGAATAAACACGTGACTATCTACTTTATGCAGTTCTAGTTATTGAATTTATTGGATTTCGCCGCTTCACCGGAATCGGTGGGCGGCTAAATAAGGGCGAGGTAAATGGCCTGAGATGTCATGCCGGTATTTTAATTCATGCCAGTGATGGATGGCAAATTTTTCTTGGCAAAGCGTCGTTCAAGTGATAAAGTTACAGAACATTTTTAAGAGAGGAGTTTTATTATTAAAACCTTAATGGTCACAAAAACAATTTTGCAGCCAGTTAAAACTTGATTCTTTGAATGCGTGTGAGACTGTCTGCTTCGAAAAAGGAGGCAATAAGATGGTCGATACCAGAATATATAACGAGGGCAAGCCCGAGATGAGAAGAGGTGAAACGTCCCACCACCCGAAGCCGTTTAGCGGAGATCCCAACTCCCCCAAAACCGGAAGTTCCAACACCAATCCACGAATAGACGATCTGTTGATTTCGCTCGAGAGCTCGTACGAAAATCGACGCGCCTGTCAGGTTACAAAGTGGGAAAACATGCACCGTCAGCATTTTTGGATCTCGGTTTGACGCGGATGCCGGTGCCGCCGCCTTTCATGTTTGTGACGGGATTTGTTTTAATTAAATAATGCAAGGCATTAGCACCGGAAAGAATTCGCAGATAAACCTGTCCGCAATTTATAACCAGGTTCGATCACGCACGCAGGCTCTGTGCGAGCCGCTTGAGATCGAGGATTACATTCCACAGCCGATCGAAGATGTTTCGCCGCCAAAGTGGAATATTGCTCATACCACTTGGTTTTTTGAGGAAATGATCCTCAAAAAACACCTGCCGGGTTATACCGAATTTGACGAGCAATATACATTTCTATTTAACAGCTATTACAATTCTGTCGGTGCCCGGACGCAGCGCGATCATCGCGGCAGCCTCAGCCGCCCAACAGTCGAGCAGGTGTTTGCTTATCGCAAACATGTTGACGAACATATGAATTTGCTGCTAGCGGGTGATGTATCGGACGATATCCGCTATCTCATTGTTCTCGGCGTTAATCACGAAGAGCAACATCAGGAATTATTCATTACCGATCTCAAATATATTTTTAGCGTTAATCCACTATTTCCGGCCTACACCAGTGAAGCGGCACCCGAGGAGGAATCCGAATCCGACAGCGGATCACCTGTCGAGATCGAATCCGGCATTCAGGAAATTGGTTACGACGGCGATGGGTTTTGCTTTGACAATGAATTGAATCGTCACAAGGTCTACCTTGGCGATTTCGCGATCGAGAGCCGCCTCGTTACCAACTCGGAATATATCGAATTTATCGAGGCCGGCGGTTACAGCGACTTTCGATTATGGCATTCCGAGGGCTGGGACTGGGTAAATCAGAATGAGGTTCGGTCGCCGCTTTACTGGTATGACAGTGAGGGCGGATGGAGCCATTTTACGCTGGGCGGTTTACGAAAACTGCCGATGGACGCCCCGGTTTGTCACGTTTCGTACTACGAGGCGGCGGCGTTTGCCCTCTGGAAAGGAATGCGATTGCCGACCGAATTTGAATGGGAAGTAGCGAGCGATAAATTTAACTGGGGTAAACGCTGGGAATGGACAAATTCGGCATATTTACCATACCCGGGGTTTAAAACCGCGGTCGGAGCTGTCGGTGAATATAACGGTAAATTTATGATCAATCAGATGGTGCTTCGCGGCAGTTCGATGGTCACGCCGCCCGGACACAGCCGCCGCACCTATCGAAACTTTTTTCACCCCCATTTGAGATGGCAATTTACCGGAATAAGATTAGCTCGATAGGGAATCAGAATTTCTCGAAAGGAATTCGAAATTATTAGCAGCCCTTGTATTGAACGATACCGACAGGAGCGTTGGATTCAATTTATCCTGTTGATAATATGGTCACAACTTCCTCATCGCCCGAACTCACACAATTTGCCGAAGACGTTTTGCGCGGATTAAGCTCGACGCCGAAAGAGCTTTCGTCAAAATATTTTTACGACGACGAAGGCAGCCGTCTGTTTCAGGAAATCATGAAACTGCCGGAGTATTATCTAACTGGCTGCGAAAGTGAGATTTTTTCCACCCAATCGGATGCTATCTTCGAAGCGTTTGCTAATGGCGGCGGTGGTTTTGACGTGGTCGAACTGGGTGCCGGTGACGGCACAAAAACCGCGATCCTCATCGACCATTTCCTAAAACAAAACAC
>JBGTCS010000073.1:0-7508 GCA_041748715.1 Pyrinomonadaceae bacterium
CCGCCGCACGGGACGGCCTTTGCCGTTGCGGGTCTTGCTATCGATAAACCCATTTTGTCTGAAGTTATCTTAACGCTCGGATGTGTGCCATTGACCGATTACGGAACGCCATCAACCGATGAGCTGACCGAATCGATGAAGCCGTTTGTGACTCATCACAACGCACTTTTGATGGCGAATCACGGTGCAGTCGCCTATGGCGAAGATCTCTGGCAGGCGTTTGACCGACTCGAAACGCTTGAGCACACAGCCAAAATAGCGATCCTTGCCAAAGCTCTAGGCGGCGCAAACGATTTGCCGGCTGACGCTATCGAAAAGCTTATTCAGATCAGAGAAAAGGCGGGGTATCTAAAAGAGAATGCACGATGTCAGGCATGCGGATATCTTCACGACAATCAGATCACATGCGATCTCGACGTTTCTTATCCCGCTAAAAATGGCGCGGCGGGGCCAAAGATATCATTTACACGCGAAGAGTTGATCGAGCTTTTGAGCCATGCGGCCAAATTAGGTTAAACTAAAAATCATTATCAAATCGTACAAACGATCGAGGAGCAAACTAAATGCAAGAAGCATTAGGAATGGTTGAAACAAAGGGCTTGGTCGCGGTGATCGAAGCCGCGGATGCCATGGTTAAGGCGGCGAATGTCACACTCGTCAGCTATGAAAAGATCGGTGCCGGATTCGTAACGGCCATCGTTCGTGGCGATGTTGCCGCGGTTAAAGCCGCAACCGATGCCGGAGCCGCAGCGGCCCGCCGCGTTGGCGAGCTCGTCAGCGTTCATGTTATCCCGCGTCCGCACTCCAGCGTGGACGAAACATTGCCGGTCGTGAAGAAATAGTTGCAGGTTTAAGGTTCAAAGTTCAAGGTTTGTAATGCCTGAACTTTGAACTTTGAACTTTGAACTTTGAACTCAAAATGATTATTGCTCGCATACTTGGCACTGTCGTGTCTACGCAAAAAGACGAACGCCTTCACGGAAAAAAGCTGCTCATCGTCAAGCCGATCAATTTGGACGGCACCGACCAGAGCGGCTATGTCGTCTCTGTGGATACGGTCGGCGCAGGATTTCATGAAAAGGTAATTGTCGTGAGCGGTTCGTCTGCCCGCTTGGCAGAGGGCAATAAAGATTGTCCGGTTGACTCGGCGATCATAGGCGTGATCGACGAGATCGATTTTGTAAGTTAAAAGTTCTGCGAGTTGACGGAGTTTACTGAGTTGACCGAGTTTCAATACTCGTAAATTTTGTCCAATGTGAAGACTCGGTAGACTCGTAAACTGTGAAGACTCGGTCAACTCAGCCAACTCTGTCGACTCAGTCAACTAATATCAAATGCAGATCGCTCGCGTAATAGGAACCGTCGTTTCGACAATAAAAAACGAAACCCTTGAGGGGCGTAAGTTGTTGATCGTCCAGACGCTTGACGCAGATCTAAACCCAAAGGGAACTCCGACAGTTGCTCTCGACGCCGTCGGTGCTGGCGAAGGCGAACTGGTCTTTTGGTGTCGCGGCAAAGAGGCTTCGTTCCCGTTCAAACGCGACATGACGCCGACCGACTGTACGATCGTCGGCATCATTGATTCGAACGCACATGTATTTAATGGGAGTCATGGGTGATGAGTGATAAGTGATGAAAGAATGTTCCGTCCACTGTCCACCGCCGTCCGCCCACACACTAAAAAAATGCTTTTAGCCAGAGTCATCGGAAACGTGGTCGCAACACAAAAGAATCAGCGTTACGAGGGAACGCGGGCGATGTTGTGCCGGCAGATAACTCCCGCAGGCGACGACATGGAATATACATGTATCGCGCTTGATTCGGTCAGTGCCGGCGAGGGCGACATAGTGATAATCGCTCAGGAAGGCTGGTCGGCCTCGACAGCGGCAACGGGCAACGCCGGTGCGGCTATCGACTCTGCGATCGTCGGTGTTGTCGATTATATTGACCTGCTGAAGGACGAAAAATGACCTGCGTTTGATCCAAGATTTACCAGATGAATGAAGTGCAAATAAAGAGCCTGTCGGACAAGATAGCGCAGGTTATCGCCTCAGAATCAACACCATCAAATTTTGAAACGATCCAGCGAAGCCTGGATATGATCAGCGAGCGGCTCGACCGGTTAGAGTCATCGCCTGCAGTTTCAAATTCCAGTTTCCAACCAGCAAATACTTCTCACCCGAGTCAGGCCCGGTTTGCGATCGCCGAAGCGATAGTCGATTCACTTTTTGATCAGAACTCAAAGGAAAAGGCTTGCACGTTTGAGCCGAGCAAGCCTTGTGATCATTGTTCTATGTGCAGTTCGCGGGGTTTCTAGATCAATTGTTCGCCGCGGGCTGACGCCTGAGCGAATTCGGATCGCCAATATCCGGTGCCTGTTTGGCATCGTCATCAGCCTTAAAGAATACTTCTTCCTTAAATCCAAGCAATCCGGCGGTCAACACCGCGGGGAAAGAATTACGCGTCGTATTGTAGTCGATGACCGCTTTAGTAAAGTCTGTTCGCGCGACGTTTATGCGGTTCTCTGTTCCCTCAAGCTGGGTTTGGACATTCATAAATGCATCGACCGAACGCAGTTGCGGATAGCTTTCCTGCAAACTCAAAAGCCGCCCGATCGTGCCGCCAAAGCTGTTGTTCGCCTCGATGACGGCTTGTCGCTGTTCGGGCGATTTGTCGCCATCGGCACCGGCCGGAGGAGCTTGCTGGGCGTTGAGGAGCCGGGAGCGGGCGTCAGCTATTTGCCCGAAAACTTCCTGTTCCTGGACGCCCGCCATCTGTGCGGCTTTAACAATATTGGGGATCAGATCGGCACGCCGCTGCATCGAACTCTCGACATCCGCCCATTTCCCCTTAACTTGCTGCTGCTTGGCTGTGAGTTCGTTATAGCTGCAACCGCTAAGCCCGAAGGCCGCAAATAAAACCACTGATAATAAAATGACTCTTTTCATTGTTGTTCTCCTGATATCGAGGTTGACGGCAACCTACTTTCCGATCAAATCTACCGCATGGATCACGTTTTCGATCTGTTCCATATAATCTCCAAAAAGACGGTTTGCGCTGACCTCATCTAAAGTTCCGGTGAAATGATTTTCACGGATATCGAATATGTTTTCAAATGGCGTGCCGTCAATTTTTAATGTTTTGGCCGTTAATGCGATGATTTCATGCTTCGTCGCAGGCGGGTCAAATCCGTTGAGGATCAGCACGGCCCGAAACAAAGCCGTAAAGCTCGACAGGCTTTCGGTCATCAGTCGTGTAAGACCATCGACCGACGACGAGGCCGGAATGTATTGCCGGCGGAGCTGGATCAGCTTGCTCCGAAGTTCGTATTCCGTCTGAAGACGCAAGAATTTGTCCGAGATCTTGAGGCCGGCCAGCACGTCTGTACCAAAGAGTACCTTGTGGGCGACGGTCATCTGATGAAACTCGATCGGAAAAACGTCAGCGGCAGTCTCGATCTCCGAAACGGTAAAATATACAGGCACTGGATTGCCCATTCGAGTCCACTCGCGGATGCAGGAATGGGCATTTCGCAGATCGATCGGTCCTATTTTGTCGAGTGCGATCAGAATATTATAGTCCGACTGTTTGGGCACAAAATCGCCGGCGGCCGCCGAGCCGTACAAAATGACCGATCTCAAGTTTTTGCCGTGAGTCGATTTTAGATCGTCAATAAATGGTTCGAAATTTATCATCTGTTACCAGCCTCCACCGCCTCCGCCGCCGCCAAAATCACCGCCGCCTCCAAATCCGCCCCAATCGGATCCACCGGATGAACCGCCCCAACTCGACGAAGACGATCCGCCTGATCCGCCGCTGAGCATTCCGCCCAGGATCCCCATAACGATCGGCAACGCGTTTCCCCCACCGCCACCGCCCCAACGATCACGGTCACCTTTGTTTGGTCCGCCTTTTGAACGGCCAAAAATAAGGAGGAGAATGACAATAATAATGACCGCACAGCAAAAAAAGCCGGATATCGAATCCCCGCCCGAATCCCTGGTAGCGTCGACTACCTCGGGCGGAGCGGCAGCACCCGTCTGAATAACCGCTATATAGGCGTCGATCGTGTCCGAAATACCTTTGCCATAATTGCCTTTCTTAAATTCTGGGACGAGATATTGACGCTGTAGGCTGCCGGCCAGAGCGTCGGGCAATTCATCCTCGAGATTTCGGCTGACCTGAGTAAAATATTTGCGGTCGTCAACAGCTATGAATAAAAGTGCTGCCGGATTGTCGTCCTCTTTGCTCCCTATCTTCCAACCGCGAGCGACGGCCATCGAGTAATCAAATATCGGCCGATCGCCGGTCGTTCGGACAACGGCGATGGCGATCTCGACCGAGGGATTGGTACTGTCGCGAAGGTTTTTGAGCTTTGTTTCGAGCTGCTGTTTGGTTACGGTATCGATGACGCCGGCGTAATCATTTACAAAACCGGTCGGAGCAGGCAGCGGGGAATTATTGATCGACCATGGCTGACCGTCCTGTGCGAATCCTGCGAATGACGCAAACGAGATAAGCAACGCCGCGAGCAGGATCTGAGTTTTTAACGGGCGAAATATTTTTTTCATCAATAAACTCGGTTTGGGCGATAAAATGGTTTCCTTTTCTTTCCTTTGCGTCTTTGCGTCTCTGCGGGAGAAGATTTTCCCGCGGAGCCGCAAAGACGCAAAGGACGCGTATGAAAAGCCCCACATTCCCGCGTTGTTTATGCGCCTGATAACAACGTCGATCATCAAGAGACAAGTTTCTCTCAAAAACACGTTTGTAAATAGCTGACACGCATTCATTACTTCCCGAATAAAGCTGTTGCTTTCGCACCGATTTTGCACCAGAACGCCGATCCCTACGCTATTGGGTACCCCGGGATAAATGGTGTCGATCTTGTCCGAGCTAAAAAATGTACGAGTCTCGCAACCGCTAAGTTCGGCGATTGCCCATTCAGATCTTTTTCACTTCTATGATCTTAGCTCTAAAAACCCGCATCGCCGTTCGAACAGACGGGTGGGCATTTGCAAATTCTAAAAGCTCCTCTGGAGTCGGCTCGATTCCGAGAACCGGCAGTTCGACATCGGGGAGCGTCGGAGTGATCTCCTCTTTGAATTTCGCAATATCAAATGCCGGAACCGCCGCTGCCGCCGAGCTGCTGCTGACCATCTTTGGTGCGTACGTCGGCTTGATATATACCTCACCCAGAAGGGTTCCAACAAGTTTGTCGGATCCTGAGATGGGCAATAGGTCGTCACCGGTCAGGGAAAGCTTTTCGTCGTAAGCGTCATCGAGTTTTTGATCGTCAATATGTTCAAGATCCGATGATGAAAGCGTCGGAAGTATAACCGGCGGCGAATCAAGCCGTGCTGACGTGACCGGCCTCGAAGCGGCGGGCGTGCTCGCCGGAGCTTCTTGCATTGATGAGTCAAAAACAGGCTCGTCCGAACCGATCTCGTCATCCGGCGGTTCTTCGAACGACCGGGCGGCCGAAACTGGCGTCGGTGGCGGTTCAATTTTCAGAGTTTTTTTTTCCGGGGCCGGATAAGCCGCGATCGTGGGGGACGAAGCGTTTTCGGCGGGCATTGCGCCGTCCGGAGCCGCTGACGACAGGGCATCGAGCCGTTCGAGGATCTTTTCGATCGACGTCACATGCCGCATCTCGATCAACTTTACAAGACCTACTTCGAGCAGATAACGCGGATGGACCGCTTCGCGAAGCCCGGCTTCCGTTTCGCACAGCGAATTAAAGAAACGCACCAGGTCGGCCTCGCCAAAATTTGCAGCCATCTTACGCATCTCGTCATAGCTAAAGACGGCACTCTCGAGCAATTCCTTGTCTTCGCCAGCGACCTTAAAGACGAGCAGGTCTCGAAAAAGGCCGAGCAGGTCGCGGCAAAAGTTTCGAAGGTCGTGACCGCGTCCGATCAGATCGTCTACTACCGAAAGTACGATCTTTGGCTGTCGTTCGGCGAGAGCCCCGATGGTTTTGGAAAGTATCTCGACTCCCGCAAAACCCAGAGCATTGGTAACATCGGTCGACGAGATAGAATCACTCGAAAAGCTGATGACCTGGTCAAAATTTGACTGTGCGTCGCGCATCGAGCCTTCGCCCGAACGGGCCAGTTCGCGCAGAGCGTCGTCTGAGATCTTGATCTTCTCGGCATCGCCGATCAGTTTGAGACGATCAAATATCTTTTGCAGCGGAATGGTCCTGAATTCAAATTCCTGACAACGGGAAAGGATAGTTTCCGGCACTTTATGCAGCTCAGTGGTTGCCATGACGAACACAACGTTGCCGGGCGGCTCCTCAAGAGTCTTCAAAAGCGCGTTAAATGCAGGTTTCGACAGCTGATGAACTTCGTCGATGATAAAGACCTTGTAACGGTCGCGGGCCGGACTAAAATTTATGTTATCGATGATCGATCCGCGAACATCGTCGATGCCGGTATGCGACGCCGCATCGATCTCAAGCACATCCATTGAACGACTTTCAGATATCTCGATGCAGGACGGGCACGCCGTCGGGTCGGTCAGCAGGCAAGGTGTCAAATTGGGCTTGCCATCGGTCTTATGACAATTTAGAGCTTTTGCTAGAATTCGGGCGGTGGTGGTTTTCCCAACTCCGCGAGCTCCTGAAAACAAATAGGCGTGATGCAGACGGTCGTGTTCGAGCGCATTACGCAACGTCTGCGTAATTATCTCCTGGCCGGTTACCTCCTCAAAGGTCTGCGGCCGCCATTTTCGCGCGATCACCTGATACGACATTTTCTAAAGGATAAAGGATAAAACACAAAGGATAAAGGCGAAAGGATAACGGATAAAGTGTTTGACCGTAATTACCACTTTTATCCTTTGTCCTTTCGCCTTTACCCTTGTTGAATTTGGTGGCTTCAGACTTAACCGCAACACAGGCTGAAATCGCTACCGTTGCTCGATTCCTCGTCTAGCGGAGTTCACAACTCAAACCTTGTGCGGAGCCTGAAGCCATATTTGAAAGGAGAAAGGATGAAGAATAAAAGAAAAAGTCGAAGTTCGCCTTCACTTTCTCCTTCATCCTTTTGCTATTCTCCTTTCGATCTGGCGGAAAGGGTGGGATTCGAACCCACGGAACCCTTTTGAGGTTCACTACATTTCCAATGTAGCCAATTCAACCGCTCTTGCACCTTTCCGGGGTGGCAAAGATAAAGGATAAACGAGAAAGGATAAAAGTTAGATAGACATCCAAACCGCATACCTATCAATATCAGTTTCTCATTTTATCATTATCTTCTGCTCTTGACTTTTTTCACTATCGTAACAAAGATCGCTATTAATTCGCGGGTTTCCTCATACAATAACCCTAACTTTTTTTCTTCGAAAATTTCCATTTCACGAAGAAGTTCTAACCAGTAGGCGGTTTCTTCTAACTCTTGCAGCGACCCTTCGATCTTGCTTATAAAATCCGCATCTGATTTTGCAAAATGACATTCCCTGTATTGAGCTCCGACTGAGGTTCCGCTTCGCAACAATTGTTTGCC
>JBGTCS010000074.1:0-4341 GCA_041748715.1 Pyrinomonadaceae bacterium
CGAGGCCGCTCAGGCCCTGACGGTCGCAAACGTGATCGAGCTGGTTCAAAGCCACGTCGGTGCCGATGCCGAATCAGCCGCGGTCGATCTGAATTGGGGCAAGATCGTTCGCGAGGCCGACGAAGATTTCCCCGAGATCCGCACGGTCTTAAAAGACCGGCCCGTTTTTTCCGCATTCGCATTTACTTTTTACAAATTCTTTAACCTGCTCTTTCGCATCTTTCTACGGCTCGAGGTCCGCGGCCTCAACGAACTCGACGAAATTACGAAGAGCAACAAACCTTTCCTCGTCTGCCCAAATCATCAGAGTTTTCTCGACCCGTTCGTGCTTTGTTCCAATTATCGCTACGATCTTTTCAAAAAAGTTTTCCACGTTGGGGCCAGCGAATTTTTTACTAATCCGCTGATGCGTTTTATCGCCAAAATGCTCAACGTCGTGCCGGTCAACCCCGATACAGAGTTGATGCGGGCGATGAAAGTCAGTGCCGTCGGCCTCAAACACGGAAAAGTATTGAATATTTATCCCGAAGGCGAACGAGCCTTTGACGGCGAGCTGCATAACTTCAAAAAAGGAGCCTCGATCCTTGCGACCGAACTCGAAATGCCCATCGTTCCCGTGGCACTCGATGGGCTTCATAAAGTGTGGGCCCGAAACTCGAACAAGATCCGCCTATCAAAAGTAAAAATAATGATCGGTAAGCCTTTTTATGCAAAAGACGTAATAGCCTCGGCAGGTAAATCCGCTACAAGCACTGACCTGGCCATTGTGGGTGACGCCGAATACGAGCTGGTTACTGCCCACCTCAAAAAGACCATCGCCGACATGCTCGACGAATTACGTAAGTGACGACATAGATCGACATTTGACCGCTCCACTAGTCTAAAACCAATACCGGTAAAAGTTTTGAGTCCAATTGGTCCGATCCCCACCAATAGACCGGGTGCCCGCTGCATCCGTTTTTTTTGAATTTTCCAAGGTAACCTGGACTACTTTTTTTTGCTCGTGGGCGTAGGACAATATTCGTGCACTAAGAAAATAAAACATTATTCGGAGGCAACATGGCAAAAAACACGGGAAAGGATTTTAGAAAAGGCTCGGTCAAAGATCGGACTCAACTCAACGTCGATCCTGAAAACGGAAAATTTGTAAAACGGAATCGCGAGACCGGCCAGTTTACAGATGTCAAGCAGGACAATGAACCGTTCAAAGGCGTCGCGACCGAACCTGATGAACGTCGCGATCAGAATTAAACCCAAATTCGGCGTTGGGCGTTTTTGATATTGAAGCCCAATGCGGGGGGCCCGCGCGTTAGCAAGGGCGATACATCCGAGTCAGGTGTTTGGGGGAGGCGTGAGATTCTATCTGCGCGATACGCCCTTGCTTACGCGCGGGCTTGCGCACCGAATCGGGAGATTTTACGCTAATGACGAATCCGGGTTAAACATACAAAGGAGAAAGAAAATGGCGGAGAATAACACGGAAAAACAAGGGGCCGGAGTTCAAACGGCAAAAAGCGGCAATATTCTAAAACGATTATGCGATCAAGGCTTTGACGGGGACCTTTCCGCAACGGCCCTCGCACTGGGCCGCGAGAAAGGTCAGCTCGCTGAGATCCTGGACGGAAATACGGTTATCGACGAAGATCTGGAGATGAAAATCCACGGCGTAGTCCAGCAACGTGACATTGGCATCGATTAGTTTTGAATTTCACTACAATTGCGAGAAAATGAGACTGTTCAATTCAGTCTCATTTTTTATTTGGATTCAGAAGGAAACTTGAATATGCCAATTGCAGCTATTGTTTGCGGAATGTTATTGACCTTTATCGGGATCGCCGGTTATGTTTACGGCACGATGAATGGTAATCCGAGCCTCACGGCTCTTATCCCGTTAGCCTTTGGAACCGTTTTGGAAGTTCTTGGTTTTGTTGCGAGAGCAAAAGAGGACCTGAGAAAGCATCTCATGCACGGGGCGGTTGTGATCGCTTTGCTGGGCTTTATTATGACGGCCGGCCGCCTTATGATGACCTTTAACACACTTAGCCTGAGTCCGGCGGTGTTGTCTCAGGCAGGAATGGCTTTGGTGTGTCTGATCTTTGTGATCATGGCGATCCGTTCCTTTTCTGCCGCCCGGCAGAATAGGTAGTTCATTCGGCTAATCTGGCGATCGTGGCCTTAGTCTTTCGAATAGTTAAGCGTTTGAGTCTGATTTGATCACGACTCGCCTTTTGGGGCTGTATCGAGACGGATCTCGATCATCAATCCGCCGTTTGAATTTTTAGCTGTGATCGTTCCTTTATGAGCTTTTACAGCACGCTCCGCGATGGCGAGGCCGAGGCCGATGCCGCCGGTTTTGCGTTCGCGGGCTTCGCCGACCCGATAGAAAGGCCGGAACAGATTTGGCAGTTCCTCTTCGGGAACACCACCGCCATGATCGGATATCCGCAGGATCGCGTGGCCGTTATCGGCTTTTAGAGAGACATCAACCAGCGTTTTTTCGGCGGTATAACGGACTGCGTTGCGCAAGACATTTTCCACCGCACTCCGCAACAGATTTTCACTTCCCATCACCGGACAACTATCTGCCGACGAGACCGCGACAAATTTATCATTAGCTTCGGCTTCAAATTCCGCGTCGGCCGCGACATCGCGAACGATCTCGGCAAAATCAAGCCGAACACGCTCGACATCGTCCGCCCCGGTCTCAAGCTTTGCCAGGATCAGGAGGCGCGAGATCATATCGTTAAGACAGGTCGATTCTTTTTCGATACGCTCAAATATGGGCAACATATCTGGATCCGATCTTCGCTTGGCGATCTCAAGACCTACATTGAGGCGGGCCAGCGGCGAGCGAAGTTCGTGCGAAATGTCGCGATTTAACCTCTGCTGCGACGTGATCAGCGACTCGATCCTCTCGGCCATCACGTCAAAATCGCGAGCCAGATCCGATATTTCGTCTCGACGGCGCCCGACGCTTTCGGCAACACGCGTCTGAAGGTCGCCGTCCGCCAGCTTCTGAGCTGCTTTTCGCAACTTCCTTATCGGCGAGGTCAGGTAAAGTGCGAGAGCGTAACAAAAAATGATTGCCGTCAGCAACAGACCGGCTAGCCGGATATATCCGCGCGGCGAATCGAAAAATAGCGACGGCGCACGTGACGGAGCCCATCTGACTAGCAACATATGTTGGCGCCCATCGGCAAAAACCACTGGTGTGGCTCCAAGCGAACCTTCGGTCGTTGTGGTATCGATCTCGATCGAATTGCTTGCACGGGTCCGTTCAATTACGGGAGCAAAATCCTGCATATTGGTCGCCTCGCCAAATACTACTTTACCGTCGGCATCCACCAGATCGACCTCGCGCAACGTTTCGGAATCACGAAGACGGCCAAGAAATGTCTTTAATCCCGCTTCGCCATTAGCGTCATATATCTGAGCAGCCGTCCCGCCATAGATCGACATTTGATTCCTCGCCCCGCGCTGCCAGCGGCTGAACATAGGATCGGTCTGAAACGTCCGGGTGATAAACATCACGACGATGACCATCAGAGCAATGGTAGCCAGAAACCAAAGAAATATCTTTACAAATAATTTCATACTAATGTGTATATATATCCGACCGAACGGATAGTTTTGATACGCTCGCTGGCGTCGGAACGCGAACCGAGTTTTTTACGCAAATTGCTGATATGCATGTCGAGGCTGCGGTCGTAGGGCGAGAGTTTACGCTCGAGGACCGTTTCGCTCAGGTCTTCTTTTTTAACGATCTTGCCGGCGTCTTTTAATAACTCAAGCAGAAGTTCGAATTCAACTGAGGTAAGTGTTAGTTCCCTGCCGTCGCAAATCGCGGTTCGCGATGCCGGCGAGATCTGGATGCCGTCGATATCCAGTTTTTCGCTCGGTTCCAAATTTTCATCGACCACGGTCCGGCGAAGTATCGCCCTGAGACGGGCCGCCAGTTCACGTGGATTAAACGGTTTCGGCAAATAATCGTCCGCGCCGATCTCAAGCCCAACGATCCGTTCCATATCGTCGCCGCGGGCTGTCAGCATGATCACGGGCAATTTTGACTCTTCGCGAAGAGCACGCAAAACATCAAATCCATTCATCTTTGGAAGCATGACATCTAGTATCGCCATGTCGTAGTCGCCGCTCAAGGCACTTTCCAAACCCGCCGCCCCATCGTTGACACACGAGATTTCAAAACCCTCGACCGTCAGATATTCAGAGACAAGTTCGCACAGCTCTTCGTCGTCGTCAATTATTAGGATCTTATCCATACCAAATGCATTCTACGCCAAATTCAACGGCCGTGGGGGCGGTTTTACAATTCTTTACACATCC
>JBGTCS010000075.1:0-4094 GCA_041748715.1 Pyrinomonadaceae bacterium
TTAGCCGAACCGGGAAAAATTAAAATGAATTCCTTACAGCTTTAGCTAAAGCATTAAGGATAATGAACTTATTTCTTTAATTTGGCTAAAGCCTCTTCTTGATTTGACACATAACCACTAGCTAAAGCTAGTGGCAATTTAGAAAATGCCTTTTAATTTTTCAATTTTTAGAGGTGCCCTTAACATTCGGCAGGACGTAGTTTTTTAGAAAAATGATTGATTCTTCACATCAATTCCGAAGCCGGGTCGGTATCGAGATCTCAGCCAATTCACTAAACGCAGTCGTAATTGACGACGCGGACAATATCGTCAAAGCCCGCTTGATACCGACGATCGATATCGAAAGTTCGATCGGGCAGTTGATCGTATTGGTCGAAGAACTCAAACGTGAAATCGGCGGTTTTGAACGCATAGGGATAGCCGTTCCGGGCCTGGTTGAGCGCGAAACAGGGCGCGTAGCATTTTCGGCAAATATTCCAAAACATTCGGAGGTCGATCTGGTGACGAAGATCAGGGAAGCCATCGGAATGGAAGTCGTGATCGAAAATGATGCAAATGCCGCGGCATATGGGGAATTTTGCTGCGGGGCCGGACGAGGCAGCGAAGATCTTTTTTATGCAACCTTGGGTGACGGCGTCGGCGGATCCTTTATTCTCTCAGGCAAAATTTGGCGAGGGGCCTCGGGTTTTGCAGGGGAATTTGGATATGTGCCAATTAACTCCGAAGGTATGCGGCTCGAAGATGTTGCCTCAGCCGAAAATATAATTCGACGAACCCGAAGCCGATTTCGACAGGACAGCACGTCGTCGTTGCGAAAAATCGAGGCGGAACATATCAAACTCGATCAGATAATAGCTGCAGCCGAAAACGACGACGACTTTGCCCAGTTAATGCTCGAGCGGACGGGAATGTATGTCGGTACCGTTCTGGCGAGCGTGATCAATCTGCTCAATATTGAAAAGATCGTCGTTGGCGGTGAAATTATGCGGGCAAAGCATCTCGTTTTGGATGCGATCATCGACCGAGCTCAGGAACTTTCGTTCGCTCCGTCTTTCGATTCGACCACAATAGTCGTAGGCGAACTGGATGTAAATGCTGCCGCTGTTGGAGTTGCAATTCTGAGTGGCCAAAGCCTCGATTAGAAATAATAGGGAAGTATTATCCCAATTATTAACGGAACTAATTACCGCGAACTTTGCTTAATTGCATTCACTTTAATACTTTTGCTATGTGCAATTTTGCGGATTAGCCTATGTTTAGTAAAATTGTGAGCAGTTTTACGGTAGCAATCTTAAAGTACACACTGGCTCAAATGCCTAGCCTTAATGCCCCGATTTCGCGGCTTGGGCGTAGTCGGAGTCTAATTGTTGTAAGTTTTTCTCTGTAAGAAATTTAGAGATGGCGCAAATTTTTAATAAAAGTGCAAACAATATTGCCAGGATCAGCATGGTCATGGTTGTGGTTCTGGGCGGTACCGCTTTTTTTGCGTATACGCAGATCGCCAGGTCATCCTATTTGACCGGAAGATATCTGGAAAAACAGCAGCCAGTGCAGTTTAGCCACAAACACCATGTTGGGGACGACGGCATTGACTGTAGATACTGCCATTCGACAGTTGAAACGACTGCCTCGGCTGGTATGCCGTCAACCCAGACCTGCATGAATTGTCACAGTGAGATATGGGCCGACAGCCCGTATCTGGCACCGGTTCGAGATAGTTTTCGCGACAATAAACCCATCGAATGGGAGCGCGTTCACGATCTGCCGGAATACACGTATTTTGACCACAGTATTCACGTTGCAAAGGGCGTAGGCTGCTCGACCTGTCACGGGCAGATCGACAATATGCCCGCCGTTTATCAGGAAAATACGCTGCAGATGGAATGGTGCATCGCCTGCCATCGTGAGCCTGAGAAATATATCAGGCCCAAATCGGAGGTCTTTAATATGCAGTGGCAAAATGGAGATCTCGACACCGATCAACGCAGACAGTTAAAGGCCGACCTTAAGATCCGCAGTAAAGAGATGATGACAAGCTGCTCAACCTGTCACAGATAGAGCACCTTTTGGAGAGGAATCGTAACGAAAATGGCCAGCCCAGAAAGCAAAAAGACCTTCGCCTCATTACGCGACATGATCGTGTCGCAAAACGGTAAGGAATATTGGCGGAGCATCGAAGAGCACGCCGATACGCCGGAATTTAAGGAGTTTATTTCCGAAGAATATCCGCACGAGATCGAAGAATGGGACAACAGTCTAAGCCGTCGCAATTTTGTAAAAGTGATGGGAGCATCGCTTGCTCTGGCCGGACTCAGCGGTTGTGTTATCCAGCCGCCTGAAAGGATCGTTCCGTACGTTAGAAATCAGGACGGAATGCTGCCGGGTAAAGCAAATTTCTTTGCGACGTCGATGTCTGTCGGCGGAGTTGCGACCGGTTTGCTCGCAAAATCGTACGAAGGGCGTCCGGTAAAGATCGAGGGAAATCCAGATCATCCCGGCAGCCGCGGAGCTACCGATATTTTTGCCCAGGCGTCAATCCTCGGAATGTACGATCCGGATCGCTCGCAGGAAGTTACATATCGCGGCAATCCAAAAACCTGGGAATCTTTTGTCGGCGAACTGCGTGCAGCGGTCGAACAAAATCGGGCGGATGGCGGTGCGGGAGTGAGGTTTTTGACCGAGACCGTAACGTCGCCAACACTCATCGATCAATTTACAAAGATCAAAGCGGAATTGCCGAATTCGAAATGGGTTCAGTACGAACCCGTTAACCGCGATAATGCGTTGTCGGGAGCAAAACTTGCGTTCGGCACTCCGGTTCAGACCATTTATAAATTTGATAAAGCCGAAAGGATCTTGTCGCTTGATGCGGATATTTTCTCGGGCTTTAACGTCGCTTATATCAAAGATTTTGCAAAAGGACGGGTGTTTTCCGAGGAGCATAAAGAGATCAACCGTCTCTATTCCGTCGAAACCACGATCTCATTGACCGGTGCCAAGGCCGACCACCGCATAGCGGTCAAACCCAGCCAGATGGCAGATATCGCAAAGGCCGTAGCTAAAGCCCTTGGTGTTGCGGGAGCAGAATCAGGCTACACAGAAAACGGAACATGGATCTCAGCGATGGCTGCGGATCTTTTGGCACATAAGGGCAAATCGCTGGTCGTCGTTGGCGACAATCAACCGCCGGTTGTGCATGCTCTGGCTCACGCGATGAATTCCGCACTCGGCAGCATCGGCGAAACGGTCGTTTATGCCGATCCTATGTCGCCGGGAACCGAGAAACCGCAGGTTGACCAACTTCGCGAACTTATTGCCGATATCGATGGCGGTCGGGTGAAAATGCTTGTCATTTTGGGCGGCAACCCTGTTTACAGTACGCCCGCCGATCTCAAACTAAATGCTGAGAGGATGAATGCGATCGGGCTTCGTGTCCATCTGGGAATGTACGCCGACGAAACGGCTGAGCATTGTCACTGGCACGCTCACGAAAATCATTTTCTGGAAAGCTGGAGTGATGCTCGTGCCTACGACGGCACCGCGTCGATCGTTCAACCGCTTATCGCCCCGCTTTACGGCGGAAAGAGTATTCACGAGGTCGCACAGCTTTTCCTGAAGGAAAACTTTGATAAGAACGATCACGACATTGTAAAAGAATTTTGGCAAAAGACGGATATTAAAGCCGGAACACCTCTTGCGGCCCCGGCAAAGCCCGAAACGGTTCCTGCGACTGAAGTAAAACCCGAAGCTTCGCCACAGCCGTCCCCATCACCTTCTGCAAGCGTTACCGAAACACATTCCGCCACCGCCCAGGCCGAAACACCGAAATCAGTTTCCGCACCTGCGGGAGGACCGGCCCCAGTGTCGAGAAATTTTGAAGACAACTGGCGAAAGGCCGTTCATGACGGTTTTATTGCGAACACGGCTGCGGCACCAAAGTCTGTGACCGCCTCGACCGCATTCCTGGGCCAACCCGAAAGAAACCCGGTGGCCGGCGGAAATCTTGAGATCTCGATCCTGCCCGATCCGTGTGTTTATGATGGACGGTTTGTAAATAACGGATGGCTGCAGGAGCTGCCGAATCCGCTTAACAA
>JBGTCS010000076.1:0-2679 GCA_041748715.1 Pyrinomonadaceae bacterium
GCATCGCTTGCTTTGTAGCTTCCAGGATATTAATGCGATCGATCTCATCGGCCTCGATCTGTCCTACCGCGTAGGCGATGCAATCTTTTCTGAGCTGTGCGGCGATCTCATCGCGCATCCCCGCGGTCAGTTTTTTTGAATCGTCGAGCCCGTCAGGAAGGGATTTTTCGGGATCAAGAATACACGCAGCAGCCACAACCGGCCCGGCCAGACAGCCGCGTCCAACCTCATCGACACCGGCAATAAATCGATAACCATCAGTTTTCGCCTGATCCTCGAAAACCAAACCGATCGTCGTCACCAGCAAGTCATCAAATAGCGAAACGCGGGCAGCCGATCCATCCTGTCCAGGTGAATCCGGCTGCTCCGCGTTTCTCATACGTTTTATCTAGCCTACGCTTTTTGCTTTTTAGCTCGTGTGTCGCGTTCCTTGATGCGGGCCGCTTTGCCACGCAGATCGCGAAGATAATACAGTTTTGCACGACGAACCTTACCACGTCGGATGACGTCAATATGGTCAATTACGGTCGCGTGCAGCGGAAAGATACGTTCGACGCCGACGCCAAAACTGACCTTGCGAACCGTAACGGTTTCGCGAACGCCGCCGTGTTTGATGGCGATGCAAATGCCTTCGAAAGCCTGAAGACGTTCCTTGTTGCCTTCCTTGATTCGGACGCTTACGCGAAGCGTGTCGCCCGGTTGAAAGGCTGGTAGGCCTTCTTTCATTTGTGTCTTTTCGACAAAATCTAGTCTATTCATGATCTAGTTGTCAGTGGCCAGTGGTCAGTGGTCAGTATTTTCGATACTATTCACTATTCACCATTCACTAATCACTCCTTTTTAATAAGTCTCTTCGATTCAATTTCGTTTTTTCGAGCGCCTTTTGATGACGCCATTTTTCTATCTCGGCATGATTGCCGTTTAATAAAACTTCCGGGACCGCCATTCCACGAAACTCGGCGGGCCGCGTGTAATGCGGGCAATCGAGCAAACCGTCGGAAAACGAATCATTTTCGGCCGACGTGTCGCTGCCCAAAGCGTTTGGCAAAAGCCTGACGATGCTGTCAACGATCACGACCGCCGCCGGTTCCCCGCCCGACAAAACATAATCGCCGATCGAGATCTCGTCGGTGACGAGCATGTCGTTGACGCGTTCGTCGACGCCTTCGTAGCGGCCGCAGATCATCACGATATGTTTCGCTTCATCCGCAAAACTCTGTCCATCGGCCTGCTTGAAAGGCTTTCCCTGCGGCGAAAGCAATACAACGTGCGTTCCCTCGGGGTATGCGTCGCGATCGCTGGTCCCTATTAAATTTTCAATTGCGGCAAAGATCGGTTCGGGTTTCAAAACCATCCCGTCGCCGCCGCCAAATGGCCTGTCATCGACCATTTTGTGTTTATCGGTCGCGTATTCGCGAAGATCGTGAAGATTTATCTCGACGATCCCGGCCAGCTTTGCCCTGCGAATAATGCCAAATTCAAATACCTGACCGAAAAACTCCGGAAAAATTGTAAGTACGTCGATCTTCATGAAACGCAGGCACCTTGCCTGCAACGCCCGTTCCTCCGGCGTGACCCGGAACGCGGGCGCCCCCGCCTGCAACGCCGGTTCCTCCGGCGTGACGATGCCGTTTATTTTTCAACTTGACTGACCGCCACAATGTAAGCGTTCTTCGAACGCTGGCAGGCGATGGCGCCTGCGTTCCCGGCTAAAAATCCAAAAGCCCGTCCGGCGGATCAACCTTTATCGACTTATTTTCAATATCGACCTCGACGCATATCGCCTCGGCGAACGGTATCAAATACTCTTTTAGATCGCTTTTGACCACGAGCAATTCCGTACCGCCGGTTCGCATCACCTCGGTGACTTCCCCAAGCGAGGCTCCGTCCATAGTTTCGACCTTGCACCCCGCAAGTTCCCAGTCAAAGTATTCGTCGTCGTCTAACTCGACCGCGTCCGACTCTGGCACGCAGATCTCAACATTTCGCAGCGTTTCGCCACGTTCGATCGAATCGTAACCGGCGAATTTTAAGATCACACGGCCGCTCTGAAACCAGAATTTTTCAATTTTCAATTCAAACGTATCGCCGTCCCCGCGAACCGCGATTACCGTATCAAGCGATTCGAACCGTTCGGGAAAATCAGTTAAAAGATCGGCAACGACTTCGCCCTTTAATCCGCGAGTCCTGACGATATTTGCTATTGCGACGAGTTCTTCCACTATTGTTCGGCAAACCAGAGTCGGCCGACATCAATCTTCGACTAATTCGAGTTGGAATCGCTTGTTCTGTTTCTGACCAGCAACAAACAAAATGCTGCGAATCGCTTTTATGGTACGTCCTTCGCGCCCGATGATACGGCCCATATCAGTATCCGCCACACGAACTTCAACACGGACATTTCTGGCGTCGCCGCTCTCGGTCACCTCGACCGCATCGGGCTCGCCGACCAGGGCTTTGATGATTTTTTCGACAGCGTCTTTCATAAGTAGTTTACCGAGTTGACTAAGTTTGCCGAGTAAAATATAACTCGGGCCAACTCTGCCAACTTACAACTATTCAGCAACAGCAGCTTCGGCTTCAGCCTCAGCCGGATTATGTTTGATCAGGCTTTTAACTGTATCCGTCGGCTGTGCACCAACGCCGATCCAATATTGGATGCGTTCGTGATTCAGCTTT
>JBGTCS010000077.1:0-7738 GCA_041748715.1 Pyrinomonadaceae bacterium
ATCTTTGGATAAATGCGTAATGATATCGGTTGATCTAAATTGCGATATGGGCGAAGGCTGCGGAAACGACCGCGATCTGATGGATTTTGTCTCATCGGCAAACATCGCATGCGGTTTTCACGCCGGAGACGCCGCGACTATGCGTCGAACCGTTGATATCGCGATTGAAAAGGGCGTTGCGATCGGAGCTCATCCGAGCTTTCCCGACCGTGATAATTTTGGCCGGACCGGAATGACATTGCCGGTCGATACAATTTTCGAGATCGTCGGAGAGCAAATTCTAGCATTGAAAGAAATCTGCGACCGATCTGGCGGCCAGCTTCGACATGTCAAACCGCACGGAGCTTTGTATAATCAAGCGGCCCGCGACGCTGAACTGGCACACACGATAGCCGCCGCTGTTAAGTCGATAGACAATGATCTCATCCTATTTGGCCTCTCGAACAGCTCGTCGATCGACGAGGCGGAAAAGCTCGGCCTCCGCACGGCGTCCGAGGTATTTTCCGATCGGACCTATGCGCACAATGGAACGTTGACGCCGCGAACCCATCCAAACGCATTAATAACTGATACGGACGCGGCACTCGAGCAGGTTCTGCAAATGGTGACGCAGCAGACTGTGACAGCGACAGACGGAACGGCAGTTGCGGTTCGCTCCGATACGATCTGCATCCACGGCGACGGTGTAAAAGCGTTAGAATTTGCCGAGATCATCTACCGCGGCCTTGCCGCCAAAGGCGTTGTGATAAAAGCAATCAATGGATAAGGTTACAAAAAAATCATCCGTGACATCCGTGATTTTTGGCGCGGCTTTTCTGATGGCGACATCGGCGGTCGGGCCGGGATTCCTGACTCAGACGACCGTATTTACAAAACAGCTTCTCGCGAGTTTCGGATTTGTCATACTGCTTTCTATTGTCCTCGATATTTTTGCCCAGTTAAATATTTGGCGTATTCTGACCGTCACAGGTAAACGCGGCCAGGACCTCGCCAACGAAACCATCGCCGGCAGTGGATATCTGCTGGCCGGTTTGGTAGCGATGGGCGGTCTGGTATTTAACATCGGCAACATCGCCGGTAGCGGCCTCGGTCTCAATGCGGCACTCGACATACCGGTCGAATACGGTGCGCTTATCAGCGCCTCGGTCGCGATCACGCTGTTTTTATTCAAGGAAGCGGGTCGCGCGATGGACTTCTTTGTAAAGGTCCTCGGCGTCGTCATGCTCGGTCTGATCGTCTATGTCGTGTACGCTTCGCATCCGCCGATCGCCCAAGCCGCTTATCGCACGGTTTGGCCCGAAACGATCGACCCACGGGCCGTTGTCACACTCGTCGGCGGAACTGTCGGCGGCTATATCACATTCGCCGGAGCCCACCGCTTGATCGATGCCGGTATAACCGGGCCCGAGAATCTCGGTCAGGTCGATCGCGGAGCGTTTACCGGAATTTTGCTCTCGTCTATCATCCGATTTTGTCTCTTTCTGGCGGCCCTCGGCGTCATCGCCCTGGGATTCGTGATCGACGATAAAAATCCTCCGGCCTCTGTTTTTCAGAATGCCGCCGGGCCAGTTGGCTTTCGGCTATTCGGCGTCGTTATGTGGTCCGCCGCTATCACATCAGTTATCGGAGCCGCGTTTACCTCGGTGTCGTTTTTGAAGACTTTTAACAAAAAAATCGAGAAAAACACAAATTATGTCGTCATCGGATTTATCGTCGTCTCGACGCTAATCTTTTCGGTTGTGGGACAGCCGGTCAAACTGCTTGTGTGGGCCGGAACCATCAACGGATTTATTCTGCCCGTCGGCCTCTTTCTGATCCTATTAGCATCTCGGAACAAAAAGCTCACCGGCGACTACAACCACCCGCTCTGGATGCAGATCGCCGGGTGGTGTGTGGTTTTGATAATGCTCGGATTTAGCCTTTCGACTATCATTTCTATCTTTTCATAAAAATTAGTTAAACCAATTGACAGTTTTTTTGCATCATAAAGGCCATCTCCCGCGTCTTTCAAGGTTAGAGGTTTATAAATTATGTATCGGCTGATCAGTATTTCAATTTTTGTGTTGTTAGGAATTAACTTTGCCGCGGCGCAGTCGGGCCGGCGGATCGTTTCGGCTCCAACACCCGAGGTGACGACCGAGTCGAGCGACGACCCGTCACAATTTTCAGAATCAAAGCCCAGGATCAGCCGAAGCACGCGTATTACCGAACGCTTTCCCGGTATCGCGTCGGAAACTGTTTCAAAAGTAAAATCGACACTCGGCGCACCGACTGCCGACGCCGGCTCTACGGGTGATGACGAAGTTCTCCGCGTAGAAACAAATCTCGTTACTATTCCGGTTTCTGTTTTTGACCGGAACGGCCTATACATCCCCGGTCTTCGCCGCACCGATTTTAAAATTTTTGAGAACGGGGTCGAACAGGAGATCGCTTACTTTGGCACGACGGACAAACCGTTTACCGTCGCCTTGGTGATCGATGTGAGTCCGTCGACCGCGTATAAGATCGAAGAAATCCGGCGTGCCGCAAAAGCCTTTGTAAATCAATTGAAAGCCAATGACAGCGTTATCGTCATCGAATTCGACCACGGCGTTAATGTCCTCGCTAAGGCAACAAATGACCGCGAAAAGATCTATAAAGCGATTGACAAGGCGGATTTTGGCGGCGGCACTTCGCTCTACAATGCGGTTGACGAAGCCTTGAGGAAGCAGCTCGGCAAAATAAGCGGCCGAAAAGCAGTCGTTCTTTTTACGGACGGCGTCGATACAACTTCGCGCAAGAACAGCTACGACAGCACACTGAATTACGCCGAAGAATCCGATGCTCTAATCTTCCCTATCTACTACAATACTTTCTTTGACAACCGCCGACGAAGCTCTTCGCAGTTTCCGGATATTTTTGGCGGCCAGGTAATACAGTCTGGAACGTCAGCCGAAGAGTATGCCCTCGGCCGCAAGTACCTGGATGACATTTCCGAAGCGACGGGTGGACGCGTCTTTCGCCCGGAAGCGACGCCCGGCGGCCTGACAGCCGCCTTCGAAGGTATCGCCGAAGAGCTCCGCCGCCAATACAATATCGGTTTTGTCCCGATCGAAGAAGGTAAACGTGGCCAACGCAAGGAGATCCGCGTCCGCGTAAATCGCCCCAACCTAATCCTCCGCGCCCGCGACAGCTATGTGGTAGGAACCGGTCGCCCCGATCCAAGCGAGACGCCTTCCCAACGGTGAGATTTATCACGTTCTCGGATTCGACCGGCACCTCCTACGGAGCAAAATACACCGGCGGAACGGTGACAATCACGGAAGCAAACTCAACCGGCGTCGCGAGAATCGTGACAACCAGCTCATTCGGCACGTTCCGCTTCGACGCGGTAGCACCCGGCGAAACTTACACCATCGCCGTCAGATCCCAACGCTACCGCTTTCCATAATCTCAACACGGAAAACTGCCTCGTGAAGCCAAGAAAGACAATTTCCCGCAAAGCCGCGAAGACGCAAAGCAAGAAAAAGGCGGTCCGCAAGGGGCGGCCCTTTTTTGTATTTATTGGCCAGAATGATTTCTGTTAGCTGATACTATTACTGATTAATTCGATTTGGCGTCGATAATGAAATTACCGTATCGGTGTGACACTCGCAGCCCGGCGGCGTTTTGGTCGGGCTTCAACTTCATCGTCGCTATCGTCGTCATATCGACGCCCGCTGGCGACCAGGATCGCCAGCAGGGTCAGAAACATTGTCGCCACCGCGGTGATGTGCAGTACAAAATCAAATAGGCTGTGAATAAGGATCGCAAAACATCCGGCGAATGCTCCGACGGCAACACCTCGACGGAATGAGTTGGTTGTTTTTGAATTACGGATGCTTTCGCGAAAGATCAAGAATAGAAACAAGCCACCAACTATCAATCCCACCAATCCCGCGTCTGCAACGATCTGTAGATAGTCGTTGTGGGCTTGTTCGACGCGCTCATAACCGCCGGACGGATCAAATTTCGTATAGGCCTGTGCGTATGCTCCTAACCCGGCCCCGAGTGGAAAACTGTCCGAAATCACCTTTAACGTGACGCCCCATATTTGCGTCCGGCTGGATGAAATGTCATCTGATGAGACCGAATCGGAAAAACGCGTAAGCGAGGTATCGCCGCCCACAAATATCGCTCCGGCGATAGAGCCAAGAACCAAGACGGCCGACAATGTGACTTTGAGGATAAGATTTTTGCGGCCCTTGGCCGTGCTAGTGAGAATTATGAGTAAGACGATTGCCGCTAACAATGCAACCAGGCCGCCCCGCGAACCGCTTAGTAAAAGCGAACTTCCCATCAAAGCGATGGCGACAAAATATAGCAATTTTTTATCGCTTCGCAGCGACCCGGCAAATATTAATCCGAGCGGCAAACATATTGTCATCTCGATTATGGCCGCAAAATCATGCCGGTTAACAAACGAGCCAAACGGCACGGCGGATTGCGGTTTGTAAATACCGTAGATTTTGTCCGGGCTGAGAACCGATTGTAAGATGGCGTAAAACGAGTAGATAAACCCAAAAACAGTGATCACCATCACGAGCCGCCGGAGCCTCGCCGCTGTATCGATTGAGACGAGAGCGAGCGAGAAAAACAGACAGAGCGCAAAAATATGCAGAGTGGTAACCTGCGTCGAGTACGGATCCACCGAGATTGTCCGTGATATATCCGCAAGTCCGTTACCAGCCGCGATCGTACCAAATGGAATCGTCTGCACAAAGGCGTACAATCCCAGTAAAATAAGCGGGATCTGGAGCGGGCTTCGACTAAATCGGATCGATCCGCTGATCCAGCTTTCGGCGGACCACAGCAGCAGAATTGCGGTGACTATCAGATAAAACAGAGCGATCAGCGGCTGATGTACGGTGCCGTAGGCCAGCGTAGCGAAAATGCCCGTCGCCGAAATGAGAAAAAATGAGAGTTGGTTCAGTCGAGACATAATTCTAACTCTGGGAAGCGACGATTTTTAGTTGGCTGCTTGGCATTTTCAAATAGATCTTACCGTTTGCTCAGCTCAAAATCGTCGTACCATAAAATCCCGGTGATCGGACAATTTTCGCCGCAAAACGTTCGGGCCGTCCGAATGCTAACCGCACCACAGTCAGCAGGCGTGACGAAATCAACACGGAATTCCTGCCAGTTGCTGGTGGCGTCTGGAAAAGGTAGCGATGTGACAATCGGGATGCCGTCGTTTGCATTTAATATTTCGAGCATCGGCGGGCCCGCGCTTTTGAGATTCTCTGTACGAACCCAAAAACGAATTTGGTAATTTTTGCCCGGTTCGACAACAACCGTCTGGAACAAGTTTGCAAGTGACGGTTTTGCATATCCTTTGAATGTCATCCGCAGGCTTCGAGTGCCGCTGTGAACGACGCGACTGTCAGTCGAGATATCAAGCTTTGAATCGTTACGGGCAATCTGCCAGCCAAACCGCTGATCGTCCGAGTCGCCAATATTCTTTTCAAATGAGGGATTACTTATTTGCTCCGGTACAGCGTCGGGATCGGCTCCATACTGTTTAGAAAACTCGAGCGATTGACGAAAATGCCGTTGGTCAAACAGTCCGAGAGCGATCGCCTTTGCGACGGCAACCCGTCGTGACTTTTCACTTTCACTCAGCCTATTCCAATTGCGAAGCGATTCCTGAGCACGACCGCGGGCGGCAAAAAAATAGGCTAGATTTACGATCGCTTCAGGTTTGTCGCCCGCCAAATCCTCGATCCGGATCGGATCTTTATCAAAGTAGTCCCACGCCAGCGAGAAAACCTGCTCGCGATAGAGGTGATTGTCCTCGGCTGATCTACGCAATTCGGCGAGAGCTTCTTCGTTTCGTTCCTGCCGAAGCAAAAAATTACCGAGATACCAATGCGTTGAACCGTAAGATGGCGCGAGTTCGACCGCATTTCGAAATTCGATCTCGGCCCGGTCGTTTTGATCGTTCTGCTCATAGGCCCGGCCAAGTTCGGTTCTGAGTCGATGATCGTATGGAGCAAGCCGAACGGCCTCTTCGCGAGCGTTTATTGTCGTTTGCGGATCTTCACCGACATCGGCCGTTAGCGAATAGCCGGCCGGATCGGCCGGAGACCAAGCGACCGCGAGTCGGCCTATGGCCGCTGCATTCGGGTCCGAAGGCGGCGTCAGCGTAGCCAGCAAATTACCAAACTGCCAGCGGACCCCAAACCAGGCAAAGATAAGCGCGGCCGCGATCACCGCGATCAAAACCCCGCGCATTTTAAGACGTTTAGAATCGATGACGACGATATCTTTCATCGTTTGGCTTACTATTCATCAAAAAATGCGGCGACAGATTCAACCACATAGTTTAACTGCTCAGGTTTAAGCTCAGGAAAAATCGGCAGTGCAAGCGTTTCGCCCGCAGCCTTTTCGGCCGCCGGAAAGTCACCTGGTTTGTGACCGAGATAGGCAAAACACTCCTGTAAATGGAGCGGAACCGGATAATAAATATCGGTGCCAATTCCCTTATCGGTTAAAAATTGTCTCAGCTCGTCGCGTTGATTTGGAATCCGAATAACGTACTGATTATAGATATGTTTGGCGTTCTCGCGTTCGTACGGAAGGGTAATACGTTTGGTCAATCCTTTCTCTGCGAATAGTTTTTGATATTGTTCGGCGTTTGATCGGCGTTTATCGGTCCATGAATCGAGGTGAGGCAATTTAACTCGCAGAACCGCCCCTTGAAAGCCGTCCAAACGCGAATTTAACCCAACATATTTGTGATAATATCGCTCTTCGGACCCATGAACTCGCAATGCTAAAAGCTTTTTAGCGATCTCATCATCATTCGTTGTCAAAAACCCGCCGTCGCCCATGCCGCCGAGATTTTTTGACGGGTAAAAACTAAAGCATCCGACCGCACCCATCGCTCCAGCCTGAATGCCGTTTTCCTCGGCTCCGATCGCTTGAGCAGCGTCCTCGACCAGCGCCACGCCGTGCCGTTCGCTGATAATATTCAACGCGGCCATATCGGCACACTGACCGTATAAATGAACGGGTTCGATAGCCTTTGTACGCCCGGTGAGTTTTGCCTCAATCTGTGAAACGTCAAGATTGTAGGTGACCGGGTCAATATCGACAAAGACCGGTTTGGCACCGAGACGAGTTATAGAACTGACGGTCGCGAAAAAACTGTAGGGCGTCGTGATTACTTCGTCTTCGGGGCCCACATCCACCGCCATCAAAGCAAGCAAGATCGCGTCACTCCCCGAGGCACAGCCGATCGCATGTTTGACACCGCAATATTCGGCAAGTTCCTTTTCGAGCTGGGCGACTTCCCCGCCGAGAATAAAACCATTGGTATCAAGAACGCGGCCAAGAGCGGCCTCGATATCGGGGCGAAGTCGGTCGTTTTGTTCTTTTAGATCGAGTAACGGAACGTTCATTTTGTTTGAAAGCGAGACGAGTGCTCTTGTTAAGGCGGCCTCATTTACAGTCTGACATCTGAGGTTAAATATTACCTAAATGACCTCCGGTTTGCATTTTCGGGCTTTCTTTTTTAGCCTTATGAGCCATGATCGCTGATAGAAAGTCTCGCACCGCCGAGATAATAAAACGCCTCAAAAAAGCCTATCCGGACGCACATTGTGCTCTCAATCACGCGTCGCCATTCGAACTTTTGATCGCGACGATCCTGTCGGCCCAGTGCACTGACGCTCGTGTCAATATCGTCACCGCCGATCTGTTTCGGAAGTATCGCGGA
>JBGTCS010000078.1:0-12739 GCA_041748715.1 Pyrinomonadaceae bacterium
GACCTTCTTTAATTCGGTGTGCAAACCGAGGGCGTTGAGTTCGTTTTGCAGGGCGAATTGATATTTCTCACGGAAATCGGCATCCACCTCCTTAAGCTCGACCATTTCGGTCATCTTCTTCAGATTTGCATCCACCATCTCTGATGGAATCCCGTCTTTTAGGTCAAACATTTCATCGATTTCGACGATCAACATCGATAGCTTTCGAAGCCACGCAAAATCTTTATTCTCTAACAACAAATTAAGAAATTCGCCAGAATTCACCGGTCCGTGCGACTGCTCGTAATTATGACGCTCGAGGTCGAGCATTGCTTTGTGCAGTTTAAGCAAAATATTGCGTGCATTTTTAAGCTTTTCGGCGTTTTCCATAAATTAATATTAGCCTACTTTGCGCATAACCCATACCGTGCTAACTTTTAACTGTTAGCCCGCTAAGTATTATTTATTAGCTGGCTAACTAGTTTCATTCAGCAGGCTAATGGATTCTAATTAACCGGCTAAATGTTTTATTTAAACGCTTTATAAAGAGGTACTTATGGCCGAGGAAATAAATTTTGAAGACACCGTCAGCTATTTATTGGCCAAGGTCACGACCGCTTTTAGGACCGCCCTCGAACGGCACATGGCCGTCATCGGGATTCACGGCGGACAGATATTTGTCCTGCTTGAATTATGGAACGAGGACGGGCTTAGACAGGTCGACATCGCGCGGCGTTTGAACCTATCCGCCCCGACCGTTAATAAAATGGCGAAAGGGTTGATCGATATTAACCTGGTCACAAGCGTCCGGCTTGACGACGACGCCAGATCAACACGAATCTTTTTGACCGAATTGGGTATTAAAATGCGCTCGGACGTCGAGCGGCAATGGATCGATCTCGAAGAAGAATGTCTCACCGGCCTGAGCGAAACGGAACGCCTGGTCCTTTTGGAAGTTCTGAAAAAACTCCGGAGCACATACACTGGTCGCGACGATTCACCTGAAGAGTAAGGTGGGTGTAAACTCGTTCTACTGGACGGCGAGAACGGGGCGGCTCTAAAGAGGTAACAAAAATGAAAATTATTCTGGCATCTGACGGCACACAATATGGCGATGCGGCGTGCGAAACGCTGCGCAGATTCAAACTCGGCGAGGGCGATTCGGTCAGGGTTTTGAGCGTGGTCGATATGGCCCTGCCGATGTCGATCGATCTTTACGGCGGATATCTGCCGGATACGACGGAGATGGAAAAAGCAGCCCGCGAAAATGCGGCCAAGATTGTCGAGAACGCGAAAGCAAAGATCGACGGGTATTTCGAAGGCGGCGGCGTAGATGTTTCGGGCGACGTTCTATTCGGGTCACCAGACAGCCGGATCGTAGAAACTGCCGAAGAGATCGGGGCCGACCTGATCGTCATCGGGTCGCACGGTTATAAAAAGTGGGAAAGGCTCTTGCTGGGATCGGTCTCAAGCTCCGTGGTTCACCACGCTCACTGTTCGGTAATGGTCGTTCGATCACGGTCTAACTAAATGGCCGAGGCGTTACCGGATCAGCGCATAACGATCAATTCGCGAAAGTTCGACGGGTCTATCCGGCGAAGCTGGCAGTGCGATCTGGTCGAGCAAAACGGGCCGCTTTATATTTTTCGGGGCGTTTTTGAGCAGGAGGTTTTGCATCCCGATCTCGGGACGATAAGACGCGGGACGATCTCATACGAATATTACTGGCTCGATCGGTGGTTCAATATATTCAGATTTCACGAGCCCGACGGCCAGTTACGAAATTTTTACTGCAATATCAGCATGCCGCCCGCGTTTGAGAACGCCGTTCTCGATTATATCGATCTCGATATCGACGTTCTGATCTGGCCGGATTGGAAATACGAGATTCTGGATTTGGCCGAGTACGAATCGAATGCCAGAGATTT
Source organism: Pyrinomonadaceae bacterium (assembly GCA_041748715.1). Taxonomy (GTDB): domain Bacteria; phylum Acidobacteriota; class Blastocatellia; order Pyrinomonadales; family Pyrinomonadaceae; genus OLB17. The sequence continues at coordinate 1,908 of JBGTCS010000078.1, forward strand.
TGAATACCCGGACGATGTTCGTTTCCGTGTCAAAGCCGCCCTTGAAGAACTATTGCGAATGATCGATGATCGCGACCTGCCAGGGGCGGGGGAATATTTACACCAACTTTCCTAGGTTTTTGTGTTATCGTGGTCATCACAGATTCTAAAAATCAGGAGAGAAAATTCATGAAAAGGCAGCTTCTTTTGGTTTCGGTGTTTTTCCTGTCAGGTGGCGTTTCTGTTTATAGTCAAAATCCCGCTGTTTCTTACCCATCCGGTGATCCAATTCAGAATATTTCAAACGATCTTTCATCTATTTCGCGCTCGGTTCAGAGTTTGAACGAACGAATGAAAGCGTTTGTCGATAAATTTGAAAAGGTCGGTGGAACTACTTTTAATGAAAAGCAGAGCAAGTTGGTGCTCGGACTCGAGTTTTTGATGCGAGCCGAGGAACGTCTGGCAAAGCTTCAGATGGCACAGATCGAACTTGTGGAGAAGCAAGGCACGACCCGCACCCGGCTTTCCCAGGTCGAACGCGACTCGATTCCACAAAGTATCGATCGTAGCGTTGCATTTGAGGGCACGACCAAAACTGAAGAATTACGTGAAAACCGACGAAACGTACTTCAAGCGGAACGAGCCAGTCTTCAGACACTGTTAAATCAGATAAACAGCAATCTGATCGAAACGGCCGAAGCTGTTCGCGATGCTCAAGTTTTGGTTATTCGGCTGCGGAAGACATATTTGCCGCAAATCGAGCGAGAAATATTCGAGCAATAAGAACTATCGCGGCTGGATCCGCAGCATGTAGCTGCAGATATTGAGCGGAACGCCCGGTGTAACTGTGACCCGCTGACCAGCGGGCAGCTCGTAATTGTTTATCGCGGCTGGATTTTTACCTTCGTTAACGGCCCAGTAAGTCCCTGTTCCATCGGTTACGATCGTCAGGTGACGACGGCTGATCTCGACATCTCCGGCCAGCGGAATATCGACCGGTTTTGATTTTGAACCCCGGCCGATGATGATCTCTTTCTGATAGATCGGCACAACATTCTGGCGGACACCGTTTCTCCATATCTCAAGCTTATAAAGCTCATTCATCCTGGATTTGACCGAAGTCAATTCTTCTTTTTCGTCGGTCGGGATGGGCACGGCATGTTGAATGCCTGATTTTTGAATTTCAGGCCAAACCGGCGGCGGTTGATCGGGAATGGGCGGCAGTTTCTCGGCCCTAAGATTTGGATTTGTGACTTGGCCGGGGACGTTCATGGTCGCCGCAAAATTCGGCATATCTTTTGGCCTCGCCAGAATGCCGGTTTTGTTGCCTTGCGAATCCTCCCAACTATGTTGAATACGGACGTCGCCCTTGTCGAGCGTCCCGTCGATCCGGAGTTCAATCACAAACGATCTTGTTTCGAGCTTTCGCTTACCAGCGATCTCTTTGGCCCGTTCGGCGAGTATGTGATAGAGGCCCTTCTCGAGGCCTTTTCTTTTAACGCCCTGCCATTCCTTGTCATCGTCACTGCTTAGAAAAATTGTATATTCGCTCGGAATGATCGTTGTTCCCTGCGGCAGCGGAACCAATTCCTCCTGCATAACAGATTCGACCGCTCGAGCTATCTTAACGATAAATTCTTCGGCTTTGCTACGCGGTTTTACCTGAGCATCGCGGGCCGCCTGTTCGAGTACAAGCTCGGCCGTTTCGCCATCGATCCAACGTCTGACTTTGTCTAAAATGCTCAAGATCTAATTCCTCACAACCTAATTTTCGCTGATGTCGAGATATTTGCCATTTATCCAGCCGCGATCGGCGTTTCCCGGCGACGCCCTATCGCGTCCCTGTTCGATGACATCAATTTGATACCAATTATTTTGAGATTTTACAATGCGAACCTTTGAATTCTTGGTAACAAGGCCGATCGGATCGTTATCCGTATTGGGCGACGCCCGTAGATAAACATCGGTGGTCGCGATTGCGTTCGGAGTTGAAAATGGGTTTTTGATCTGCGGCAAAAATGACCGCCCACGCATAAAACTGGCGGTTCCATAAAGAATCCCGGTAAACAGTGTGATAAAGATCAAAAATGTCGCCACCCGGCGAAATCGGGCCCGCGACCTTTTTGGCAATGCTGCCGGCATTGATGCGGACGGCGGCGTCTGGCCTACAGAGTCTCCTATAAGAACGGAATGTGTGGAGGCCAGATTTTGCTGATCGTGCGGTATAAAATTCAATTGCGGGGCGGTGTCCGGAACCCTTTCCCTTAATTCCTCAAAATGCGGCTGGGCCGGGGCGATCGGTGTGTAGCCGCGCGAGACATGAGCTTGTGGCATCCGGATCGCCGCAGTCACGACGGTGCTGGCTTCGCCATCGTCGTCGATCTCGCGAATCGCCGACAGATCGCTCCAAAATTCATCGACCGTCTGGTGACGTTCACGCGGATCACTGTGCGTCGCTCGCTTTATGACACGAACAAACTCGTCGCCCCACTTTTCATCGCAGATCGTTTGAGGAATGTCAGAGATCGTTTCGTTGGCAAACCCACGCGGTGCTTCACCCGACAGAATGGTATACACGGTTTTCGCAAGCGAATAGATATCGGCCGATGGAGTCAATTGCCCAAAATCCAGCGCACCCGTCTGGCCCGCTGACAAAGGGCTGTGCTCCGGCGGGGCGTAGATATTGGTTCCGACCCGCGTGATCGGCGAATCGGACATACTAACCCGGGCGACTCCAAAATCGGCGATTTTGACGGTTGAAAGATCGGATGTCAACAGAAGATTTTGGGGTTTGATGTCGCGATGAATGATCGAATGCCGGTGGGCGTGGCCAAGGCCGGCACAAATCTGTTCGACATAATTCAACGCCGTCTGAAGCGGAATTTTCTCTTTTCGTAAAAGGCTTTGCAGATCGCCGCCCGGCAGGTATTCCAGAACTAAATAATGAAACACGGTCCCGCGAAGGTCGCGTGCCGTGCCGTGCCCGATGCGGCTGATGATATTCGGATGGCGGACGCGATCGAGAGCGATCGCTTCGTTTTGGAAATTCTCGACAAGCGTTCTTTCCAGATCGTCGTCCAGATCGTCCTGTAAAAATACGTTAAGTGCCTTTATCACAACCGTGTTATGCGGCGATTGAGGCGAGGCCAGAGTGTCAAGCGCCAAATAAATCTCAGCATAACTGCCGCGTCCAAGATGTTCTTGAACGTCATATCTCTTGTCGAGACGACAACTATTAAGCGAAAGCTCTTTCATTAAATACTTTTACAAGGAATTTCCTGGGCCGTTCCCATCCTTTCTTACGATAGCACAAACTCAATGTTCAAAAAATGAAGGCAATAATGAGCCGTCCACACATACCCGGATCGATATGTAGGGACGGCAGATGAAGGATTGATCTGAGCCGGAATTATACGTTTACATTAATCATTCGTTCGCAAAAATCCGGTGGTCTGAACATATTGGAAAAACGGTGTTCCCGGCGGCAGTCTTGTCGGATCGAGAAAGGTGCCGTCAAAAACCCAGTTTCGGATCGGCGGATTGTAAACCTCGTTACAGCATTTGAACGAACCGTTATTGTTCCGCGAGTTGAAAAGATTGACAAGCGAGCCGCTATAATCGAGCCGCTGATTTGTCCACCTTTCCAAAAAGCGCTTAAAATTATGGACGCCGCCATTCAAACGGGGCGAAATACCGCCCTGGCTGGGTGACGCAGCTCGGCTCGCGATCGTATCACCCGAGATCATCGCAAAGCGAATCTGTGTCGCCGTCGCCAATCGCGTACTTTGGTCATACGGACTAATTACCGGACTCGAAAAGCTCTGTCCATCATTCCAGTTATTCGAGAGTACGGTTACGCCGTCCGCTACGATCGATGCGGGAATATGTGTCGCTGTATTAAAGGGAGAATACAGGTTAAACGGCGTATTTCCCTGAGCGGGCGGAGAGCTAGCTCCCGTCGCATTATAGTTACCCAAAACGTAAACCCCGTTTTCGCTGGCAACGGTAAATCCACGCGTATTTGACGCAGTGACGGCGTCATAAATACCCGGAATTGTAGTTCCGTTAATCAGACGAACTCCGCGGCGATAGTATTTGTGATCCGTGACGGCCGAAAAATCTGGAAACCATGTATCAGCATATTTCGGAGCTTCACAATCGGGCACGATCCCGACACAACCCGTCAAACTGCTTGACGACATATATTTGGCATCGAGGATCGAGTTTCCGTTGACGTCCTCGCCGAGCTGCATAGTCCCGTTATTTGGACCGCCGCTCGAAAGTGAATTCCCATAAATATCCTCCATATCGTATTCGCCGTCAAAATCGGCATCGCCGCGGCGGTCGGAAACATATAGAACCCAGCCATTTTCCTGCGGAATCGCCGCGTTTGTCAGACCGGTCCCGCCGTTCGCAACCGCGTACGCTGTGTCGATCGGAAACAACCCATTAAAATCACCGCGCAGGAACCGGCGAAGATTTGCGACATCGAGGTCCACCAGGCTCATCACTCCATTTCTCGGCAATTGCGAGTTGAAAGTGGCGTAATAACTTGAGCTGCGCTCGTCGTAGTAATAGCCTTCGCGCATATCGAACATTTTGATCGGAAATGGCACGATGGCCTTGTCTGCGGTTGCAGTATTTACTCTCGCTAACTTCAAATGTGCCCAGCTTTCTGTATTTATCGAGTCTGCTGGCAGCGCCATTTGACGTTCGAGGCCCGCATCGCCGTCCATGACCGTACCGCAAGACGTTCCGGTGCCGCTCGAACTTGGATCTTTGCACCCCGCGACTAGCGTTTGCGTCGCGGCGGAATATCGTTGAACTAAGTTAAATCCAGGCTTAAAACTGGAATTGCTATTTACGGAAACATAGGAGGTGAATGGCGTGGTACTGGTCGTGGGGATCTGAGGTCCGGGTATCACGAATCGCTGTAGTTTGATGACTGCCCGGCTGTCGGTTCCATTCGACGCGGGAACCTGGGGCGTGGTCGCTGTCAAACTGGTCGGCAAAACGGATCCGTTATCGTATCGGGTATCAGTGATTCTAAACCGAATTGTTCCATCCGAGTCGGCGATCTGCGGCGCCTGTTCGGTTAGTCCCATACTGAGAAAATCCTCTGTAATATCGGTCGTAATTATAGATTGTGTTGCTGCATCAGTGCGTACAGTTTCGACTTTGATCCAAACCTCGCGGCCGCCGCCCGTCCAAAAACGTTCCCCATTCAATCTCGTCGCTCTATAGGGATTGGTCGTAAAATTAGTATCAGCAGCCAGTCGTTTCATCGGTTTAGGCTGATAACCACGCACGCGATCGGGCGTAGCGGATGGCGTTGGGGCAACCACGGGATCAGGCCCCGAGCCATCGATCCGGCCATCGAGGCGGACGCCACACCGGGCCGTAACGGCCGATGTACCGGTTCCGGAAGCGCAACCCGGAAGTTTTGATTGGCTATCCGCAAGTGAAATTCTGATCCCGGTTTTGTTGGCAAAACGCTCTGCACGCAGGATGCTGTTGTCCTGAGTCGTAGCGGTGACCGGACCAACTGTTCCGCCGTTGTTGAACAGATCGCCGCCAGTGGCGCTTGCCACCTCTTTGCCCCGCTTTACCATTTCGATCAGATCGGTGTTCGAGCCGACATTTAGCGGGAGCTTTAATTCGGGTACCTGCGCCTGAAGATTGCCGTCAAAAACGGAACTTTGAGAAGCAAAATTGGGATTAATACGGCTCGGCGGCAGATCGGGATTTGGTGTTTGGGCCGGAACCGGCACTGCCGGCGGAAATTGAAAGATATTGTTTGCCGCCCCTTCGGACGTATTGAGGACGCTGCCCATCGTCGGCAAAAGTTGGACAAACGTACCGGAAGCATTCTTAATAAAAGTTTGATTGTTGGCGGCGTCGCCTGTATCCCAGTTACGCCAAGTCTGGGTAATGATCTGATCAGCGGCCGTTACCCGCGAATCGAAATACACGCCTTCTGAACCGGGAGAAATGAAAAAGTTTCCATTCGAATGAACCCTTCCCCCAAAGCTGAATCGCGGCGGACGAAAAAGTTCGAGGTCGTCGTTATAAAAAACACCGAACTGAAAAATAGGAATTCGGTTATTCAGAATATTACGTGTTAATTGCACCTGCGTACCGATCGGATTGACCGTCGTTCCATTATTGTTGGTCGCCGTGGTTCGCAGACGCCAGTTATCCTGGATCGCAATTAATCCGGAGAATGGGCCGCCGGTCAGTGTTTTGACCTGGCTCGCGGTTCCCTGATCGATTCGGTCTAGCTCTTGGAAAAAGGTGTAGTTACCGAGTCCCGCTACCGTTCCATTTCTTACATTATTGAGATCCGTCGTCGTAGGATTTAGCTTGATCTCAAAGATCTTATTAAAATTGCGAGTCATCGTCTCAAGGCTGCCCTGCGCCGCGTAGAACGTTCGAGCTTCCGCCGTTTCATTACCGGTCGCGGCTGCCTCCGCGGCAGATTTGGACAAAGCCAGGGCAACGAAAACGGTTATGAGACCGAGAATAAAGAGGGCTATGACGATGGCAGAACCTTTTTCACTTGAATTCCGCATTTTCCCGACGCTTTTGTTGTAATCGATTGGTGTGCAAGTCATGGTTTTCGATATCTATTGGTTAATTTGCTTCGTAACCTAAATTACGGGTACTTACGGTGGCAGACATCGTTTCGCGAAAAGGTTGGCCGGAGGAATTTTTTTCATAGGACCTGACGCTGACCGTAAGCCTGATCTGGCGGACTGCGGCTAGATTAGCCAATTCGTCATCGGCATTACCCGCAATACCGTCGGGTCCCGCACTGGGATTGTCGGACAAGGTGCCATCATCCATGACATATTGGACTTGAAAATCCTCGACATTGTAGACCAAAGGCATATCGATAAACGCCACAGCGGGCAGAATGTTGACAAACTCACGACGAGTCAAAATTCCGTCCGTTGTCACATAATAGGTCACCATTTTTACCCGGTACATGCTCGCGGGCGTAGTCCCTGTTCCAAGCGTCGTGACCGTTCGAATCAATCCGGACGCCCCGGTTTGATTAAAGCCCAAAATGTCGCCATTTGAGAATTGAACCGCATTTGATCCATTCAACGCGGTTGATACAGCCAGTGTCGAACCCGTATTACCCGAAATTATATATAGATCATTGACTCGGCATACGGCGTTGCTCGACGACAGGGGCACAATTTGATCGATACCGCCACTTAGAGTTGTCGCAGGGTTTATCGTCAAAGGCTGAGAAACACCCGTTGCCGCATTAAATGTTGGGTCTTTATATAAAAAAGTAACTTGATCGGTTTTCACACTTGGAGCAGGATTAAAAATATTAAGCGTAATATTGTTTCCGGCGATAATGGGTGGTACCGTGTCACGACTCGGGTCATAATCTGCGGGGATTCCTATAGCACCGGAAAGTCGGTTATCGGGCAGCAATACGGTGCTGGTCTGCGGATATCCGTACCCGGCGTTATAAGCGTCTCGGGATATGACATTTAATGCTAATCGGACGTCTTTCGCTAAGTTCACCTGCTCGTTAACAGTTGATCTGCCGACTTGTGCCACACGCAGCAATCCCCAGATCGCTCCCGTAACTATAAGGAATACGACCATCGAAATGATTACCTCGATCAATGAAAAGCCCCGCTCGTTTTGGCGGATTGAAACCGGGTTCCCCGTAATCTGTTTTGAATTTTTTCCCATAGAAATTCCTTTAGTTAACAACCGCATAATCAGTCAAAACGGTGACCAATTTTTCCTGCCGTTGCAATGCTCCAACGTTATAGACGACCGTTACTTCGACAGACCTTATCCGAACCGGAGAAGTGCCTGCCGGGCTACAGATAAGCGGCGATGGACGGTCGGGATCACACACATCGACAATCGCGATCCGCCGGCTGACGCCTGGGACTATCGCGCCCGAATCATCTGCCGTACCAATAATTTGATCAACACCCGCATTTGCACGAACCGGTTGAAATCCGATTACAAATATTCCCTGATTAACACCGTTTCGAGGATCTGGATTACTCCCGACATTCCCAATCGAGTTCCAGCCCAGACGAGCCGGGTCGGTCTCCTTTACCGCCATGATCGACTCGATCGTTGACGACGCAACTTGTTTCGCCAACAGTTGCTGCTCATGCCCTTTGGCCTGTAGAACCGCGCTCGAAATTCCAGACAATAATGCCAAAATGCCCACCATCAGGATGACGACGGCTATCATTACATCGATATATGTGAAACCAGCTTCCGATTTGCCTATCATATTTTTTGCCCGTATTTACTGATTGGGTATAAATTTTGTGCCGTTATGTTTCCAATATCGGATTGCCCCGCTGCCGCCAAACATCGTAACTGCCCGAATCTCACCTAAGTTGCGAGCCGTTGTGCTTCCCGGCGACGCCGGAGGCCAACTATATATGTTTACGCTGACGGGAATATTTGCATTATTGACAACCGACCCGTCGCTTCTAAATCTTGCCGACCAAACCGAGTGACCGCTCACGTTCGTTGTTCCAACACGATGCCCGACCGTATCGGGAGCAAAGGTAATATCGGCATAATTAGGCGGGTTTGGTTTGGTTATTCCAGCCGGAATCATGTCGAATCGAACTTCGTTGACCTTTTCCAGGGGAATAGACTTTACTCGAGTATCCGGTGCAGCATTATTCTCGTCTATAATAAGCACTGCGTTATCCGTTAGATCGATCTCAAACCGGATCGTCCGCCGTCGGGCAAGCGCCATCTGGGCCGATTCCCTCATAATATCGATGACCTTTAACGCCTGGTCTTCGGATTTATACAATTTTTTAAAGTTGACTATATACGGCAATGAGATCGCCGACATGACAGCGATAATCCCGAGAACGATCAAAAGCTCGATGACCGAAAATCCACGATTCGTGTGCCTTTCACTATATAGGCTCTTATTCATTGTTCTTAACTTTGTCTAATTTCGTTCTGGACGACGACAGAACTCTCGGCTGCAGTCGCTACTAGGTAAGAGTTGGAATGCATAACGCTTTCCAAAAAGATTTTACTTTGTTTAACCAATTAAATCAAACAAATTCATTTCCTTTTCAATAATTAAGTTTTCCGCTAGTATTTTAAGTGTTCTTCAACGGCATTTTTTTCTAAATGAGCGACAAAATAAAGGGTTCACCAAAAAAACTCTCCGCAGATTGGTTCGTTCAGGGCGTGCTGACGCGGATCGGCGATACGGTTGATAGACTGACTGGACGCAACTGGGTTCCGTCAAGCAGTCTGGCGACAAGCGAATTAATTGAGCGATTAAAAAATCTATTAGACGCCGAATCGAAAGAAGTACCGGGCAAAGGCGTCGTCGTTCCACACAACATCAAACTCAAAATTCAGTGGGATAAATTCTCAACGGATTCGGAAGAAGCATTAAAAAAACTGGAGCATGAGCTGCTGATCGCCGCCGCCGATCATATAAACGATTCGATCTACTACACTTACGCTCCGCTCACGCTCGAAGTGAAACCTGACTACTTTATTGAGGGCGTAAAACTTTATGTCAGCTTTGATAAGTTTGTGGCGGGCGAGCGAGATGAGGCGGAATTTAATGTAACCATACCAGCAATGAACCCTCGGCCCGTAATTAAGGACGAGATTGAGAAAACATCTCTCGAAGATCTATGCATTGCACATTTCGAATTGAAGGGCATACGCAAAGATCGCCGGATCGTCGTTCCTGCATCGCGACGAATTTCGATTGGACGAACAATCGACAACGATCTGGTTATCGACGACTCTAACGTGTCAAAGATCCATGCCGCGCTAGTAATCGACAGCGATTGCCGGGCCGCCGTAGCCGACACCGGTTCCTCCAACGGAACTTTCGTAAACGACCGGCGTATTTCTTACGGAAAAGCGACCAAACTGGAGACCGGTGATCGGGTAAGATTTGGAGTGGTTGAGGTCAGTTTTGAATTTATCAAAGGCGAATCCTCGCTTTCGTCCGACATCCCGGGCTCCGAAACCTCCGATGACGGACAGGTTGACATCGGCGGCGATGAGTCTAATTCCGGCGCCGGTCCCAAACATGCAGGAAATGAAACACGATCAATGGATTCTGCTGCGGATACGATCGAACTCGATCCGGTCAGCGAGAAAGAGGTCACATCGCTAACCGATCCAACCCTGGGGGATGGAGAATAAGAATGAAGTATCTTTTGCTGATCCTTATTGACTGGGAAAAATGGACGCCAGCAAATATATTTGGCGGCCAAGTAATCGAGCGAACGCCTGCCGGGTTGTCGCTATTCTATATTATTGGGGTCGGAATACTGGTCGGTTTTCTGGTCGTCACATTTTTTGATAATTTTCGACGGAAAAAATTTGTCTTTGAACGCGAACTCCCGCGCGAGATCACCCGCAAACTCACACATACAACAACCAACCGCAGCATGAAGATCTGGCACGTTTTTTTTGTCGCGATCGCATTCTCGGTTTTTGGTTTTCAGGTTTACTGGACGTATTTTGCGGATACATCAAATGAGCAATTTCAGGCGTTGAATTATAAAGACCTTAGAAACCGTCGTGCAAACGCGGCAAGTCTTCGCGGCTGGATGCTTGATCGTTCCGGTCAGCTCTCGAGTGCGATCGCCTATTACAAACTCACCAGTAATGGTGATATCGAACGAACTTTTGCGTTCGAAAACGAAATGGCTCATCTGCTCGGCACTGACCGCGGCACGCCCGGCCTCGAGCGAACTCTATATAAAAAACAAGCGGATCCAATGCCCGAGGCTTGGGAAGTGCTGACCAAGATCAAAAAACCTCAAGATGAACAAAAAGATGTCCGGATCACT
>JBGTCS010000079.1:0-1595 GCA_041748715.1 Pyrinomonadaceae bacterium
GAAGTGCCTCGTTTATCGCGTCTTTCAGCGTGCAAGAACCGGAATCGACACCGCGAACCTCGGCACCCAGCAGCCGCATGCGAAAAACGTTGACCTCCTGCCGCCGCATGTCCTCGGTACCCATATAAACGACGCATTCGAGACCGAAAAGGGCACAGACCGTCGCTGTTGCCACACCGTGCTGGCCGGCACCGGTCTCGGCGATGATCCGCCGCTTGCCCATTCGGCGGGCCAGCAAAATCTGGCCTATACAGTTGTTTATCTTGTGAGCACCCGTGTGATTTAGATCTTCCCGTTTGAGATAAATTTTTGCACCGCCGAGCGTCTCGGTCAGGCGCTTTGCAAAATAAAGAGGCGTTGGACGTCCCGAATAATTCTGATGCAGATCATTTAACTCGGCGTGGAATCCCGCATCGTCGCGAACGGCGTAATAGGCCGCCGTCAACTCGTCGAGCGGAGCGACCAGCGTTTCAGGCACAAACCGTCCGCCATATTCGCCCCAATAACCTTGTTTGTTCGGTTCGCAGTTCATATTGTCTCTCTCGCGGCTTTTATAAAAGCTTCAAGTTTAGCCGCGTCTTTTTTACCCGGCTCCGATTCGATCCGGCTGCAGGTATCGACCGCGTCGGGCCGCACTTTTCGGATCGCGTCGGCGACATTTTCCGGCGATAGCCCGCCCGCTAAATATAGACTAGGAACCAATGCCCTAACTTGCTGAGCTAATTCCCAATCAAAAGTTTCGCCAGTTCCGCCGCGTTCTTTGGCAGAGAACCCGTCCAGCAATATCGCATCGGCATCAAAACCTGTCGCGTCCGACGGTGCAAAATCGGGAGCGACGCGGATCGCTTTTATTACTTTCAAACCCGTTCTCGCTCGAATTGCATTTATAAAATCAATATCCTCATCGCCGTGCAATTGTATCGTTCCAAGCCCGACAGTTTCGGCGATGCTCATAACGGCACGGATCGATTCATTTACAAACACCCCAACGACAGAGACATCTTTTTGCAATCGATCAACGATCAGCTTTGCCGCCTCAGGCGTGATGTAGCGCGGGCTTTTCTCGTAAAAATTGAAACCTAATTCATCCGCCCCGAGTTTGACGGCAAGCCGTGCGTCGTCGATATTTGTGATGCCGCAAATCTTTATCCGTGTCATGCAGCCACTCCTCTCAGCTCCTGTAAAGCGGATGGAATATCGCCAGTTCGCATCAGCGTTTCACCGATCAGAAATCCGTCAAAGCCGAGTTCCTTTAATTCGAATAACTCATCTCTGGTCGATAACCCGCTCTCCGCGATCATCAGACTGCCGACGGGCCGTCCGCAGATCAATTGACGCGATACATCGAGCGAAACTTCGAGGGAATGAAGGTTGCGATTGTTCACGCCAATAATCGCAGCGCCAATCTGTGAGGCTTTGCTAAGTTCTTCCAACGTATGCACTTCGACCAAGGCGTCCATTCCCAGCTTGTTTTGAGCTATCTTCAAAAAGCTTATCAATTTATTTTCCGATAAAGCCGCCACGATCAGCAGGATCGCATCGGCACCCGCTGCGGCCGCCTCATAGATCTGAAATTCATCGACAATAAAATCTTT
>JBGTCS010000080.1:0-18923 GCA_041748715.1 Pyrinomonadaceae bacterium
GAATTCGACGTTTCGGTCGAGGTAATCGATCCGCGAACGATCAAACCGCTCGACATTGACACAATCGTCGAATCCGTTAAGAAAACAAATCGGCTCGTGATTGCCGAAGAATCGCATTCATTTGCCAGCGTCGGTGCTGAGATTTCGCACATGATGATGGAACACGCATTCGATTATCTCGATGCTCCGGTAAAACGTATTTCATGTGCCGAGGCTCCGATGCCGTACGCAAAAAACCTTGAAGCTCTGGCTTTGCCGGATGTGGCGAAGATCATCGCGGCGGTTAAGGAAGTTTGCTATTTGTAATGAAATTTACGTGGGATCCGAAAAAACGAGAAAAAGTTCTCGTCGAACACATGGTCGATTTTGATAAGATAACTGATGTCTTCAACGATCCCCTCGCCCTTGAGTTTTTGGACATTGAACACTCCAGCGAGGAGGATATCAGATTTGCGATCATCGGGCTTACGGCCGGGTACGGCCTCATTTATGCCGTTTACACGGCACCGAGCGACGAGGAAATACATTTCGTGACGGCTCGCAGAGCTGAGCCATTAATGGTGAAGGAATATGACAAAGAAAGAGGCAGAATCTAAACTGGAGTTCATGGAAACAAGTGACGAAATGAAGGCACTAGGATTGCGCCGCATCAAACGGAGGCATTACATCGGCCCGCCTGATCTTTTGCCGTCAGAACTACGGCTGAAGCAGCTTCGGGAAGAACTGTTGAACGATGAGGAATTCGTTAATGGTCTGCGCGAAAAACTTGCGGCGTAGCAAGGTCGTCGCGGCGGGGAAGGAAATTTGCTATTTGTAGATGTTCGATGTCGATACTCAATTAAAGCAGCTCATTCTCGATGAAGATTTTACGAGCTTACAGAATCTTGCCGGCGATGAAGCCAATTTGATGGAGATTCTAGGCGTATCGAAGAGAGAATTGCAGCATTCAAATTTTCTTTCTTGGTTATTTAATCCTCACGAATCTCACAATCTCGGGGATTTTGCAGTCAGGGAGTTTATTAAGCTCTATTTCCGTGAAAACCAATTTGCGGATTTGGGACTGCAAACAAAGTTATCGGTTTTTGACTTTGTTTATTTAGATTTCGATGATTTGGAAATTCGTCGGGAATATAAAAATATTGACTTAATCTTACTCTCAAAGAAAAACGAATTTTGTATTGTTATCGAAAACAAAATTTATTCGGGCGAAGGCAAGGGACAATTAAAAAAATACAGGGAATTAATCGAGCAAGAGTATCCTACTTTTCGGCATAAAATTTATATCTTTCTTTCCCTATTTGAACAGAATATTACAGAAGCAGAGCGCGATTTTTATGTTCGATTAGACTATAGACACATAGTAAAGTTGATTGAACAGGTCATTCGTCAAAAGAGTCTAAAAGATAAAGGTCGTTTCGTATTCGAACAGTATTTGCAGACCCTTAAATCGATGCTAAATCAAAACAAGGAAATCGAAGAGATTGCTCAAAGACTCTATAAAAAATATAAGTCCGCGTTTGACTTAGTTTTCCAGTACACCAATTCTGAAGGACTACTGGGCAACAACGAGCTGGCGGATATGATTCAAAATGAGCCATCCGTTGAACCTTACACATCGAGCAAAAGTTATCTTAGATTCCACCCAAAGTTTTTATTCGACATGTTGCCTGAAATGAAAAAGCTAAATTTCGTTCCAGACGATTTTGAGTTTTCCAATAATTTTATTTTTCACTTTGAATTTCAGGTTCGAAAGGACTTCATTAATTTCTCCATCTACGTAGGAGAAGGTGATCAGTCTGTCAGAGGAAAATTGTACAAATTGTATTTAAGACACCAAGAGACTTTTTCGAAAGTTACACAGTATAAACAACTGAATCAAAAATGGCATCAGTCTTTCAAAAAAGAGATTGTTAAAAAGAGTGAATTTGAAAAGTCACAGGAGGACGAGAGTGTCGATATACAGAGTTTGATTCAAAAGCGTTTTCGTGAGTTAGTCGATACTGACCTTGTGAAGATTGAACAGATTTTTAGAAGAACGTTTACTTAATCATATGGCTGAAAAATTCTTAATGCCGAAACTTTCGCCCACGATGGAAGAGGGGCAGATTGCGCGTTGGGTCAAAAGCGAAGGCGACGATTACGGCGCCGGCGAAACATTGGCCGAGGTCGACACCGATAAAGCAACGATGGAAATGACCGCGCTTTCGGCTGGAACTCTCCTCAAGATACTCAAGGACGCGGGCGACACGGCTCTGTTGGGCGAGGCGATTGCGATTACCGGAAAGGCCGGCGAAGACATCTCTGAACATTTGAGCGAGATAGCCGCGAGTGGTGCGGCAAAGTCTGAACCGGCGGAGTCAGTATCTGAACCCGAATCTCAAAAAGTTGAAAAACAGGCCGACGCCAAGGCAACTGCACAGAGTTCCGCTCCGGCCCGGACGGATTCTGGCGAAAAAACCGCTGCTTCAACGGGAAACGGCCGGATGATCGTCTCGCCGATCGCCGCGAGAATGGCGGCGGAAAATTCGATCGATCTCAAATCTATATCTGGCAGCGGCCCCAACGGGCGCATTATCAAGCGCGATATCGAAGCAGCCATGTCGGGCGAGCAGTCAGCAGACGCGGGACAACAACGGAAAGCGTTCGTTCCATCGACCATCGTCGGAGCGTCAGCCTATACCGACGAAAATACCTCAAAAATGCGGCAGATCATTGCCAGCCGGCTGGCAGAATCGATCGGCCCGATCCCAACATTTTATTTGACCATCGAGATCGAAATGGACAACACGCTGGAACTTCGCAAGCAAGTCAACGCGTCGGTCGACGGCTCGCAAAAGATCAGCGTCAATGACATCGTAATTAAAGCGGCGGCAATGTCGCTCGTCAAACATCCGTTTGCAAACGCGTCTTATCAGGACAAAACGATCCGATTTTACGAGCAAGCCGATATCGGGGTTGCCGTCGCGATCGACGAAGGTTTGATAACACCGGTCGTTCGCGGTGCGAATCTGAAAGGCTTTCTTGAGATATCAGCCGAGGTCAAGGATCTCGCCGAAAAAGCAAAAGCTAAAAAGCTCCAGCCCGAAGAATATACGGGGGCGACATTCTCCATCTCAAACCTCGGAATGTTTGGCATTAAAGAGTTTACCGCGATCATTAATCCGCCTGAGGCTGGTATTTTGGCTGTGGGAAGTGCCGCTCCAACACCGGTGGCCCGCGACGGAGAGATTGTTATTCGCAACATAATGAGCGTCACCATGTCGTGCGATCATCGCGTCATAGACGGGGCAACCGGGGCAAAGTTCCTTCAAACATTCAAACAAATGCTCGAGCAGCCAGGGATGATGCTGGCATAATGTGATCAAACGCAACGAATCGACGCCGGCATACGTGGCACTGATAAGTGTTCAGGTATTTTTCGGAACGCTGGCCGTCATTGGCAAGGTCGTATTGACAGTTATTCCGCCGGTGGCACTTGTCGGTTTTCGTGTCGGGATCACAGCTTTAGTCCTAACATCGATCCAAACCATTCGCGGACGGGTCTGGTTAAAAAATAAAAGCGATTACTGGCGGCTTGCTTTGTTAAGCTTTGTCGCTGTTACCTTTAACCAACTCCTCTTTGTCACAGGCTTATCACTTACCAAAGCGGCGAATACATCACTGCTCGCCGTTACGATACCGATCTTTACCGTCGCTATCGGTTCCGTCCTCGGCCTCGAAAAACTCAAAAAAATAAAGATCGTCGGCATCGTTTTTGCCGCCGCCGGGGTTGTCTTTCTTATCGATCCGCGAAACGCCTCATTCTCATCGCAGACGACAATCGGCGACACGCTCGTTATCCTTAATTCCCTTTCTTACGGTATATACGTCGCGACGTCCAAGAAAATTGTCACGCGAAACGGAGCGTTGCGTTCGACGATGTGGATCTTCATATTTGCGGCCATCATCTGCGTCCCGCTCGGCGCCGTCTCGTTCTCCGCGGTTGAGGCTTCGGCCATTAGTGCTTCGTTCTGGCTTCTGATACTTTATGTTGGGATCTTTGCCACTGCTATTCCCTATTTATTGAATGCATGGGCTCTGGCACGTGTAAATCCGTCAACGGTCGCCGTTTTTATATACATGCAGCCGCTGATCGGATTTCTGTTGGCAGTTGCGTTTTTGGGCGAACATATCGACTTCAAATTTGCGGTCGCCGCCGCTCTTATTTTTGCCGGAGTGTTCCTGGTTGTAAAAAAATTCACCCCGATCAATACATGAGGGTGCGTTTTCTCGACTTTCTGCATCTAACCGATCAAAATGGCCACACAAATCAATCAAGTAGACGATAATCAGAATCGGCGCACCACACTAAAGGTCGCAGGCGAACTGTTTGACGAGGACGCTCGGCTTCTCGAAAAGATCGGGCTAGAGATCCGGGCGAATACCGGCAATTACATAATCATTGACCTTGCGGATCTTGATCTTATTGACAGCGAAGCTGCACCAATATTGCGGCGCCTCGAAAACCTGGATGGCTTTGAGCTTGAGGGAATGGAAATTTTTCTTCAAACCGTTGTTAACTCGGTTGAGCGGACGAGCCTTTAGTGCCCCAGACCTGACTTTTCTCAAAAAACCATATAAATTGTATTGAATGAAAACGCAGGAGATTGCAGAGTTTCTATCTGCCGAACTCATCGGCGACGGTACCGTTGAAGTCAGCGGCATCGCATCGCTCGCCTCGGCATGTGAGAGCGATCTGGCATTTGTGGATCGCTCGGAGACGCCTTTGGGATCAAACGCGGGCTGCTTGCTGGTGCCGTCGGATTTCAAAACAGATCTATCCCAACCTTTTATGCGGGTTAACGATCCAAAACTCGCATTTACCCTGATCGCTAACAAGCTTCGAAAGAACGCTCAGGTACAGATTGCAAAAAGCCCGTCGTTTATCGCTGAATCAGCTAATGTAAAAACCTTGCAGATCGGGGCTTTTGTCACGATCGGCGAAAGATCCGTTGTCGGCGAAGATTGCAATATCGGAGACGGTGTTAGCATCGGGAATAACGTAACGATCAAAAACGGTTCGATCCTGCATCCCAATTGCGTTATCTACGACAACGTAAAAATCGGCACCGAATGTGTCATTCATGCTGGATCTGTCATCGGGTCCGACGGTTTTGGATATATCAAGGACGATCAGGGCGAGCATCTTCAGTTCCCACAGGTCGGAACAGTTGAGATCGGGGACCGCGTCGAGATCGGAGCAAATTGCACGATCGATCGCGGCTCGCTGGGCACCACCCGAATTGGCCACGGAACCAAGATCGACAACATGGTCCACATTGCCCATAACGTTCAGATCGGGAAACGTGTTCTGATTGCCGGTCAGTCAGGCATCGCGGGCAGCTCAGTGGTCGAAGACGATGTGGTGATCGCGGGCCAGGTCGGTATTGCGGATCATGTCACGATCCGAGCCGGTGCCGTGATCGCGGCAAAATCATCGGTCTTCCCAAACAAAATAATCAGAAAAGGAATTTGGGCCGGAATCCCGGTGCGGCCCATCAAAGATTACGCCCGGCAGAACGCTGACTTGAAAGGCTTGCATGATCTGAAGAGTGATGTAAAGGAATTAAAGAAATTAAACCGTAAATAGAATCTTCCGACTTTATCAATTTGTCCCCAAACCCTTTCTAGAAATAGCCACAAATGCACGAATCGGATCTGAAATCCCGCGAAAACCCTAGCCATAGCGACCGGCCGTTTTTGATAACTAGCTTATTTCAACTCGGTTCTTCATTAGCGTAAAATCTCCGATTCCGTGCGCAAGCCCGCGCGTAAGCAAGGGCGTATCGCGCAGACCTGAGCTCACGCCTCCCCGCCAAAACCTGACTCGGATGTATCGCCCTTGCTTACGCGCGGGCTTACGAATTGGGAATTAGTCGCGAAACGCCCAACGCGGAATTTGGGTTCATAGGATTCTATTGATCAACCGCAGAACCGCCTCGGCAGCGCGTTTCGACGCTCCACCGTCTCCCAGACGATCGGACGCGAGTCGGAGTTGCTCCCGCATTTCAGTATTTGTTTTCGGCTCCATAAGCCGCATAAGTTCTGTTGCGAGCGTCCCGGCGGTGAATTCGTGCTGGATCAATTCTTTGGCGACGCGTTTGCCCGCGATCAGATTTATTAATCCGTAATGTTCGACCTTGATCAACGGTCTTAGCAATGTGTAATTTATCCCGGAGGTTTTGTAAACGATCGCGAGCGGAGTACCGATGATACCGGTTTCGAGCGTCGCGGTTCCGCTGGTAACAGCCGCAGCGTCCGCCGCTTTTAATGCATCGTAAGTTTCGCTTTCCACGATAACAAGAGTCTCAGGCATCAAAGTTCCCTTCTTATTTGCATCGGCAATTGCCCCATCGACATCTCTGAGATTTTTTGCACCGCCGACCGCAACGATAAACTGAACCTCCGGATGGAGTTTAGCGATCTTGGCGGCAGCCCCGATCATTACCGGCAAGATACGAACGATCTCTTTGTGGCGACTGCCCGGCAATAGAGCGATCTGCGGTCTCGTGGAATCTAAATTATGATCGTCGCAAAATGTTTCCTTCGATCTGACTGCATGAATTTCGTTTGCTAACGGACTCCCGACATACTCGACATGTTCGACGCCGCGCTCACGATACCATTGCTTTTCGAACGGCAGGATCGTCAACAAAAGGTCAACGTTTTTGCGGATCGCGGCAATCCTGTATTTACGCCACGCCCAGAGCTGGGGTGATATGTAATAAATGATCGTCAGTCCCTGTTTTTTCAGAGCTTTGGCAAGTTTCAAATTAAAGTCGGGAAAGTCGACCAGTACAACCGCATCGGGCCTTTCGCAACGTGCAGCTTCTTTCAGATCCCTAAACGCCTTCAAAAACATTGGCAAGGCTCGGGCGATCTCGGCCACGCCAACTATCGCCATCGCGTCAGACTCGACAACAGCATGGACGCCAGCATCGCGCATTTTTGGCCCCGCAGCCCCAAAGAATTCAAAAGTCGTATCGGGATCTATATCGCGTAACGCTAGTACAAGTTTTGCCCCATGCGTGTCGCCAGAGGCCTCGCCGGCCACGATCATTATTTTTTGCTTGTATTTCATTAAATCTGTAAATAACTTAGGTTAAATCATATATCCAGTTTGTAAAATGACAACCCATTCTTGAGGTCCCGGCATCAAACAGGTTGATTTTCGAGTTAGAACCAGATTTTTCGTGTGCCCCGTGCTTGCAGAACCCTTCTGTTGCACCTAAAATTGAGTGTTTTGAGCTTAGCGTCTGGAGTTAAGGCCAGTTAAGCAGATTATATTTTTTTTCGTTATTTTGGAGGAGTTTGTGACGATTCGTCTTACTTTCCTATTTTCAGCAATTATTCTTTTGAATTCATTCGCTTTGACGTCTTTTGGCCAAGTCGATTCAGTGATCGCACAGTTGTCAAATTCGGCGTCTGAATCGTTTGCGGGCGGCATTAGCGGGGATGGCAGGTTTGTAGTTTTTGAGTCGACCGGCAATATCGCAACCGAGAATCCTCGTAACGAAGATAACAATCTCGAGATTTTTTTGTTTGATTATGCGCAGCGGCGGATCTTTCAGATAACCGATACAAAAAGCGTTCTATTCAACACAAATCTGGCGGCGACGTTTGATAACATCCGCATAGCGATCGCAAATACAAGGCCGGTAATTAGTAACGACGGTCGGTGGATAGCGTTTAGTTCGAATGCGACGTCGTCGCGACCACAAACGCCAAACAATACGAATCCGGGATTTTTCTTTGGCGATTCGTTTTCGTCACCGACACCAACGCCCACACCGACTCCGGATCAGACCCCAACTCCGTCGCCTACGCCGACACCGACCGGCACCGTAACGCCGACACCGACGCCAACACCGGCCGCAAACCCGCTGTCATCGGACGGCAATTTGGAGATCTGGCTTTATCAGATCCCGGCATATGCGGCGGTCACGGATCTTGCGGCCGGTGTAGAGGTAGCGTTTACTCAGCTTGGGGGGGGCACGTTTACAATGGTCACAAATACCGATCCGAGCCAATTGCCCCGGCCAGGAACGTCTACAACCGGACCTTTTATCGCTGATGACAACCACGAGCCAAGTATCAGCGATAACGGCAACGTCATCGCTTTTGGCTCGACCCGTGATCTCGTACCTGCGGTTGGGAATGCATTTCCGACGGACGATAATGATGAGATCTTCACTTACGTTCGAAACGCATCAAGGCTTTCCCAGGTAACAAAAACTCCGCGTGGGCCGATCTCAAATCCAATTTATAGTAAAAATCCGACAATATCCGGCAACGGCCAGCGCGTAGTTTTTGCAAGTACCGGCGACAATCCGATCGTGGGAATGACGGGAGGGGACAATCCGGTTGGAAGCAGGAACGAAGAGATATTTTTCGCAGACCTGGACAATAACGGATCACCCTTTGGGACAAGGAAGCAAGTCACCATAACGACGCCGACCAATCCGGGAGATCCGATCAATATCCTTGACCTCGGACGCCGCATGAGCCGCGACGGGCGTTTTATAGCTTTCGATTCGTATGCAGATCTTGCCAGCGAAAACTCTGGTACAAATTACACGTCTTTCGCCCTTTATCTTTACGACGCCTCGCTTAATTCGTTCCGACGGGTTATGGCCCGCAGCGACGCTGATAGCGGGGCGTCAGGAGGGGACTTAGCCCGATATCCCGGATTTACGGATTATAATGTGAATGGAACACCTTCCACCTTGGTGTTTGAGAGCCGCATGAATATAAAGGCCGACGGTACGGTCGCAGCAACGGCGAGCGACGGATTAAATCCGAATGAGGTTCGGCCCGCGCAGATATATTCATACCCTTTAAATATTCCGGCCGCGACCGCCAGCTTTACGCGGCTGGCCAACTTTCCTACGCCGACCTCATTCCTTGCTTCGACGCAACTACTTCCGAGTAATTCGCTGCAGCGAATGTCTTTTAATATTGCAGTCGTCGAGTTTGGCACGGGAAACCCGGATGGACAGTCGGAAGCTTACTATTACCTGAAACCTCCGGTTGTTGCTGAAGTAAACGCAACAATCAATCTTGCTACTGGTGCCAGTTTGCTGCCAATCTTGCCGACTGCCACTCCCTCCCCAACGCCTACGCCTACGCCTACGGGGACGCCGACACCTACCCCTACTGCAACACCGACGCCAACACCTTCGCCTACGCCTACGGGTTCACCGACGCCCACTCCGCCGCCGGTTACTCCGGCCGCCGTACTGGGAATTTCCCACGGTATGCTCGCTGTCGTAGATTTCGAGGGAACCGGCACAACACCGATTACACCGCGTACGGCTGTCGGTTCATTGGAAAGGAATCCTACACTTCCGATCGAATTAAGCGGTGTCAGCATGACGATCAATGGCGCGGCTTGTGGTTTAAAGTCGGTGGGCGGACGCCGCATCGAGTTTGTCGCACCGCCCGCTATCGGAAGTGTCGTCACCGGAACCGTTTATCCGATGGTGATCCATAATAACGGGACCGTGATGAAAAGCTTTGTAACTCTCGTCCCGTCGCGACCCGATATTTTTGCCAAGGATAATTTTGTCGGCCCGGGCGGTAGGACTAAAGCGTTTAATGTGACCAATACCGTCCAAACGACTGAACCATTTGTAGTAAGGACGGTAAAGCGTAAAGGCGGTGTGTTCGTCCCGAGCGTCATTCGCATTTTCCTGACGGGCGTTCAGAATGTCCCGTCGACGATTGTTACGGTCAGGATTCGCGACTCCATCATCGCATTGAACAACATCAAATCGGATGCGATATTGGTCGCTCCGGGGGTTTATACCATCGATTTCGAACTGCCACCTGGTCTGGTCGGCGTGGGAGACCAGCCGATCGTCGTAACCGTCAACGTAGATGGCGTCTCATTTAGTTCCCGTCTCGATGATACGTCGACGCGGCTATTCATTCTCTGATCAATTTTGATCGTTTTTAAGCGGGCGGGTTCTTACCCGCCTTTTTTTATTGGGCCCCATGATTCTTGCGCGAGTAATGGCCGTGGGATACAATCAGATGGAACCCCTTTTAACAAAACTAGTATCGAAATAACATAAAATTATGGCAGGAAAAGATGTAAATACAATGAAGATCGCTCCCAAGGTTTGGAAAAACGGCGAATTTATTGACTGGAATGACGCGAGAATTCACGTTATGTCGCACGCGGTTAATTATGGATCGAGCGTGTTCGAAGGCATTCGCTGCTATACGACCAGCAAAGGTTCGGCCGTTTTTCGGCTCACCGAGCACATGCAGCGGCTCGTAAATTCATCCAAGATCTACCGGATGGAACCTGAGTATGGCCGCCAGGATTTTTGTGACGCTGCAATCGAACTTATCCGGCAGAGCGGACTCGATTCCTGCTATTTACGCCCGCTGATCATTCGCGGACTCGACGAAAATAAACCGTCGTTTGGCGTTAACCCATTAAACAGTCCGATTGACTCTTATGTCGCTGCGTGGCAGTGGGGCAAATATTTGGGTGAGGAAGCCCTCGAAACCGGGATCGATGTCTGTGTTTCGAGCTGGACACGGATCTCGTCAAACTCAATGCCAACTATGGCCAAGGCCGGGGCGAATTATATGAATTCCCAGCTAATCAAAATGGAGGCGTTGCTGGGTGGTTTTTCCGAGGGGATCGCGCTGGACGACCGTGGCTATGTATCCGAAGGTTCCGGTGAGAACATCTTTCTGGTAAACGGCGGCAAGCTTATCACGCCTCCGCTGGGAGCTTCGATCCTGCCGGGTATAACCCGCGATTCAGTTATCCATATCGCTCGCGAGCTTGGAATCGAAGTCGTCGAAACCACTATTCAACGTGCAGCACTTTATCTGGCCGACGAAGTCTTCTTTACAGGCACCGCCGCCGAAATAACGCCGATACGCTCGGTCGATCGCATTACAGTCGGATCGGGCCGGTGCGGCGAAGTCACAAAACAATTGCAGGACGAATTCTTTAAGATCATCGACGCGACGCGACCGGCACCATTCGGTGCTGAATGGCTGACATTTGTAAACGCATCGGCTGCAGTTGTATAGATGAAAATTGTTAAGTAAGTAAAAAACACGGGACGGCCCTGACGGGTGGCTCGTGTTTTTTTTGTTTTATTGATGCCGATGTTAGGTTCTTTTTACAAACGATCGATACTCGAAATAACAGTTTTCGTGTGCGGTGCCTTGGTGATGATTTTTGAGATCGTCGGATCGCGCATTTTGGCTCCTTTTATTGGCACGTCGACTTATATTTGGACGAGTTTGATCGGCATTATCCTGGCGAGCCTCAGTCTTGGGTACTGGGTCGGCGGCCGTCTGGCTGATCGTCACCCAGATGCAAGGGTTCTGGCATCGGTAATATTTGCGGCGGGCGGTTTAATCGCAGTCGCTATTCTCGTAAAAGATGTCTTGCTGTCGGTGATTGCGTCGGCTTCAATTAATATTGAATTCAAGGCTCTGCTGGCCGCTCTGCTATTGTTTGCGCCGGCGAGCGTCTGTCTGGGATTTGTAACACCGTTTGCCGTAAGGCTACGAATGACTACAGTCGAAACGACGGGCCAAACGGTCGGACGCCTGTACGCACTCTCAACGGTAGGCAGCATTGCGGGAACATTTGCCGCTGGTTTTTTTCTGATCCCGTTTGTTGGAAGCGTGAGAACGCTCTATTTTATTGCGGCAAGTCTGATAGTTATTTCTTTATTGCTCGTGCCTTTGGCCCTGTCTAAAATGAATATTGCCGCAGTGCTACTGTTCGCAATAGCCGTTACAGCGAGTGAAGCAAATTCTTATATTCAAAGAACTTACAGCGACCTTCGAGACATCGACACCGAGTATAGTCGTATTCAGATATTTAAAACGACCGATCTAAATACGGGAAAACAGATCCGGGCGTTAGCGACCGACCCATTCTTTGTGCAGTCAGCGGCTTTTTTCGATTCGGACGAATTGGTTTTAGATTACGCCCGATATTACCACCTAATCAGGCACTTCAAACCCGGATTCGAAGATACGCTGATCATCGGTGGAGCGGGCTATTCATTCCCGAAAGAATATCTGCGAACCTACCAAACCGCCCGGATCGATGTTGTGGAGATCGATCCTCAAATGACGGCAATCGCCCGAGAATATTTTCGAATGAAGGACGATCCGCGAATGAATATTATTCACGAAGACGGCCGAATGTTTATAAACCGGGCCCATACGGGAAAATACGATGCCGTGCTGATGGACGCGTTCGGATCGCTATTCAGCGTTCCGACTCATCTGACGACTGTCGAAGCAGTCCGTAACATTCACCGAATTTTAAAGAATGACGGTATCGTTATTTTTAACCTCGGGGCCGCGATTACCGGCGAAGGCAGCAAATTTCTCCAAGCGGAATTGCTGACCTATCGACAGGTGTTTCAAAATGTTTTCTTGTTTAAGGTCAATTCAGGCTATGACGATAACCGGTTGCAAAACCTGATCATCGTTGCCTCAAAAGCCGGGATGGAAAATATCTCTCCTTCAACAGATACCGATATCGTCGATTTATTGCGGCATCGTTACACAGCCGAACTGCCGCTCACAGAGAACATTCTCACCGACGATCTCGCCCCGGTCGAATACTATAATTCAATCGCACAAAATATTTATCTATCCAAATAATCCCAGATTACGCATTACGATTTTAATGTAGAGAGATTGAGTGAGATTTGTATAGATTGGTGCAATATTCGTACATTCCTGGCCAAAAACGATAGCCACGAATGCACGAATAGACGCCTCGGCCCCCCTCAGTCGCCCGCCAAGCGGGCTTCGACCTTGATCCGGCCTAAATTCTACTGCCCATAACCGGGACCAATGGGACTTTTCAGACCCAAGCCGATTCAAATAATTAATATAAAGTTACAAATCAGCCGCTATTATCGTCTCAATCGCCGGGAGGCGGCTCGATAATGACAGGATCGCAATCGCCCTCGGGCCCGAGTATCTTACTATCTAATTCTGTGATCTCATTATCGTTCAAGTTTTCTTGGTCCTTTTCAAGACGGATGGGACCCGTGTCTTCCCCCGCCAGAAAACGGATCGGATACTTTGGATTCGTCGATCGCTCGTCATAAATCCAATCATAAAAGTGAATAAAATCGTTGTACGGCATCCATTCGAGACACTCGTTATCAAAGGTGAGGACGAGTTTATCAGTTCGCTGCGGAAAATTAGTTGTGATATCAGCCACGCCGTCCCTGATCGTCATATCCAGACCTTTGTCATCTGTTACCTCAAATCGAATTAGAAATTTCTTAGCGACCCCTTTCCCAAGCGGGCGTCGAATAAATTCGCCATACGGAGCGTAATAATATGGCTTGCTAAAAACTCCCATCGTGTCCATGCTGCCATAGGGAACACGCATCGCAACAAATTGTCGTCCGTTATTCGCATCCGGGCGGACAATGAGGTTTGAGAATTTGCCCGACGGTTGCTCGCCGTGTAACCGCTTATCCGACATATTGAGGAACTGATCGACAACCTTAGGATCCGGCCCGACAGCCGGTGCGGTTCCCGCCGCTGTAAAATCTATCAGCCGCGGATATTTGTCCCGTGCGAGAGGCTCATATACGCCGGAGCCGTCCGGATTACTAAATTTGACGTTGTGGCAGCTATCAGTAATAAAAACAACATTCCACAGCCCTTTTTTGAAATACAACAAAGCGCTTCCTTCGACTACTATTTCCACCTGCATTTTTTGTTTGTCCTCCTGTTTAAAAATGAAACCCGAATGATCAATAGGTCGCATAGCCGCCATAGACGCCAAATGCGGCCCATGAGTATGGCGAACTATACCGCCCGGTTGCGTCGCCGTGCATCTCTAGCTGTGCGCGGCGCAGAGCCTCGGCGGTCGATAGCTGCTCTTGCCGTCTGAGTTGGTGAAACCGCTGCATTAAAACGGAGGTCGCGTCGCTATCAACGCTCCACTGGCTGGCCACGACTAGCGGCACGTCGGCACCCATAAATGTGCGTGAAAGACCGATCAGCCCCTCTCCGTTAGAATAGGACTCAACGCCCGAGCGACATGCCGCAAGAATTACTAATTTTGTCTGCGCGAGATCCATTCCGGCAAGATCAATATTTGTTAGGATGCTGTCCTCACGGCGACCACTATCTGTCGCCAGCAAGAGATATGATTCCATTGGTGCCTCGGGCGCGACAACATAATGCCCAGCAAAATGGATAATATTTGCATCGGGCATTGCCTTGACCACTTCCGAGCGAGTAGCATTTTCGCCAGTTAAGACCCTTCTTTCTATATAATTCGGAACAATTAGCTTGATCTCGTCGCGAGCATGGGAAAGGTATGGCAGATCATCGAACTCTCGCCTGTCAAACGCCGGGTCGCCAATCGCGAGCAGATTTTCTTTCGAAATCTGGCTTTTTGCCGCAGCCCTAGCCGTGAGATGTAAAAACACATTGGCACTCGGAGCGTAAAAAATATTGTGATCTGCGATCAGGGGACGCCCCGCCGGAGAGACGAGTGCGGCAAATGGCACCGAAAATATCATTTTCGCCGGCACGAAACAGATATCACGATCCCGATCAAGTTCGTCAATAACCGGCCCGATCAACAGGTTGTATAGTTCACGGTCGAGTCGAGACCTTTGGACCTCATCGCCGGTGTTCTTGCTTCCAATCAATCGGGCATATTCAGAAACCTTGTTCGCGAGTTCCGACTTTGTGATGGCAACGGTCCGCGCTATAAATTTGTCTCTCGATACAAGCCAGATCAGCAGTTTCTCATCCAACACGGAATATTGAATTATTTGAACGACCGCCGGCATCTGTTCACGGATTCGCACTAGGTTAAATGGAACTGCGCTGTCGCTGATCAAGATCGATCTCTTCTGCTGTGTGGACTCAACAGAGATTCCCATTTGCAGCCAGTCGAGCAGCGCTCTGGAACTAGACATTTCGGCATAATCATATGCTCGTTCGGGTTCGCCGCGGCCGAATTCAAAGTCAGCCGCAATATCGTAAATGCTTTCATCCTGATCAAAAAAGCCAGTTTTCTCACTTTCGTCAAATATCTCGGTGCGATATTTCTCGCCGATCTCGATATTATCGCTGAGCCTAGCTTGAATATCATCCACGTTTTTGCGAGCGAGCGACGTCATCAGCAAACCCTTTTCAGCCTTAGCCAACTGGTAGGGCATTGCCGAGGTTTTATAGTAATCTGCGGCATTTCGATACGAGGCTTCCGATCGCGCGAGATCTCCTCTTTCCATTTCGAGCTCGCCCAGAGCAAGATCGGCATAGGCCGTCATTTTTTGTCGCGACTTTTCGTCATCCATGGCCATTGCATGTTCTTTACTAAGATCGATCAAAACTTGACTTTCAGCAAACCGGCCTAGCCGGACACCCGCAAGGCCGGCATTCGAAAGCGAAACCACTTCCCATAGTTGATCCTTGAATTGTTGGGCTGTTGCGACAGCTTCGAGGCTAATGGGAAAAGCGATATTTCTTAATTTCAATCTGGAAAGCGTGCCTGTAATACCCGAGAAATTTCGAAGTCGTTGTCGGACACTCGTACCTCTCCGGTCGCTTTCCTTCAGCAATCGATAGGTATAGCCAAGAGCGCTTTTTCGCTGCCCCCCGAGAGTGCTAAGTCGCCCGAGCTCTACCAGATTGCGTTGCATCGCATACGAGTCCCCGATTCTCTCAGCGAGCGCTAAACCACGTTCGTGATTGCGTCGGGATGCGGTGTGGTGATCGAGCTTTATATTTGTGACCCCACACCAATAAAGAACCGTTGCCTCGAGCCAAACGTAGCCCCGTTTGCGTGCATAGGCGGACACCGCCTCGAACTCGGCGAGGGCTTTGTCCACATTCTCGCTGTTCACCGTTGCATAACCGACAAAATATTGAGCGAGAGCGGCGTTCCAGACATCCCCCGCGCTTTCGAAACCAACGCGTGCACGCTCAAAGAACGGAAGTGCCGAACCGTATTTTTGCAAGAAACATTCGCGGTATCCGCTGAGCACATCAGCATGGGCCAGTCTTAAGATGTCTTGGCGGGCCGCTGGGATATTCGCATAAAAAAGGGCGATTTCCTTTGCAAAAGGGTCGCCCGTATGTTTAATCTCAAGATCCCCGGTGTATCGGAGAGCACGCAGCAGTTCGTCCCGCCTGTCGAACTCTGCATTCAGATACGACATCGCCAGCCTTTGAGGCAGATACTTTTCCCTGATCAATTCTCTATTGCCCGATAACAGATGCCACGCCGCGTCTTCGTTATTACCGGCAACGGCATCCAGATAATTTCGTTCGAGATCGTTTGCCGAAAGTTCGGACGCGGCCGAGCTCTCCAGCTTTTCCAAATGTCTTCGGGCTTCGTCGGCCCACTTTGAGTTCGGATCGACTTCAAGGTATTCATGCCAGGCCTTTTTTGCTTCCTCGCGGCTTTTTAACTCTTCGAGGGCGAGAGCACGGTTAAATCTCGGCTCGGGCATTTTGGGATCGATCGAGATCGCGAGGTCGAGGTGCCTTAGACTATCGTTCAGATATTCGAGGAATTTGGCGCCGTCATTTTCTCCCTCTTTCCACTGCGCGACAGCAAGGTAGGCAGCACCTATGTCGCTGCGAATAAAAGGGTCATTTGGCGACGATGAAAGAGCAAGCTCGAATTCCACTAACGCCTTCTCATACTTTTTTTGGGTTAAAAGCACCAAACCGAGCGCCCGATGAGCTTGAGAATTACCAGGATCTTTTGATGATTCGAGAAGATAAACCTGCGCCCGGTCGAGTGCCGCCTGATCAGTCGGTTTTTCTTCGGGACCGCGGGTCTCATAAAACGGTACATAATCAGGAAACGCGGAGATCCGCGGTTCGATGGGTCGCTGACCACTAAACGCGATCCTTAGTTGAGCCAAACTCTGATCGACCGGCGATTCGTAAATAAAATAACGCCAAAAGCCGAAGAGGGCAGCAAAAACGACCCCCGCAAGCGCTGCAAAACGCAGCCACTGAAACGATCGGGTGGCATTCCAATCGAACAAACTGCGTTTCGCACGTGGGACCTCTCGTGGAGCAACGGCTGCATATCGCAATAAATTCTGAGTCAGCCTCAATTGCCGCCTCCGCTCTGGAGATGCAAGGAAATGACGAATAAAATTTGCCGAATCGAGATCGTTCAGTCGACCGTCGAGATATTCCTCGATCAAATCGTTCTCGTGCAGCGTCAACTGGTCAGCAAATTTATCATCGCTCATCAACTGCATTTCGATCTGGGAAAGTGCGACGTCATCATTTAGAGTTCCCAAAAGATATTGTCGAACCAATACAGGTTCACCGATTACGTCATTCATTTTTGATTCGCCTTGCATTTACTAATGTAGAATACCGCCAAATCCTTTCAGTTTAATTTTCGGCCCTGCATTCAATAACACATAAGCGCAGGCTGGCGCGGATCCGGCTCGTCTTGATTTGCAGAGCTCCCATCGTTATCCCCATCTCCTGAGCCATCTGCTTTCGACGTTCGATGCGGATCCGTTTTTCGTCACGATAGTAATCTATTATCATTTCGCGAAGGTTCCTCGCCAGCTTTCCTATACATTTTTCGAGACAGTGGTAATCCGCCTCGCGATCCACCTCGTCGTCGATAACCATGATCGGAATGGACGCATCTCTCATCCGTTTTTGCTGTCGCAGCCATTCATGATGCACATTACTTGCCACACCGTAAAAGTAAGTGGCGGGATCACCAACAAAATTATCGATCAGTAGGGGAACCTTAAGAGCGACCCGATCAAAGGTAATATCGACAAGGATTTCCGATTCGTAGCAGCCGCGACCCGAAAAAATCCGGATCAGCCGCTGTCGGACGGCTTCATACTTTCTGGCCGCTTGTGCTTCGTCCTCGGGGTCGAGCCAATTCAGCAGCAGACCAAAATCTTCTTGCGTGACCGTTCTACCTTTAGCCATGTTGTGGGGTATCGGAAATTAATATTTATTTTGAATGAAGTTCCGAAACATTATCGGCGAAAAAATCAAAATCGGCAACCGCAAAAGAAGGCCGTCTTGGTAAATTGTAAGGTCCGCAATATCAGTCGGATAAGAAAAACAGCAATCTCCACCCGACGCCGAATAAATAGCAGATGCATCCGGCGCTAAAAAGATCGCAAAATAAAAAATTAAAAAATCATGAAAGATTTTATTAAATCCTGACATTCTCAACTGAATGAAGCAATAAACGCAGGGTTTGAGAGACCCCACGTACTAGAGGAAGGGGGAAATTTGCAGAGCCCTTGAAACACCCCGAGTAATTATTAGGATTCAGATTCCTATTGCATCTTTTTCTGTCGGCGCCACTTTATGAACGCCCTAATTTCTGAAAGCCGAAACTGATTCAAGCCGATATGAAAAAATGCTTGCATTTAAGTCAAACGGGTGTATACTGCGTTCATTCAAGCAGTTCTTTCGCACTTTAGGTGGTTCAAGGAGATCCCAGCAGTACTCCTAAACCTTGTCACTTAATTTTTTCGGCTTGAAACCGGGAGACCCTCAGCATTTCTGTCCGCCCCCCAGTTTCCAAAGCTCTATCAAGCGGGTAGCGTCTAAATTTTAGGCGGTTCTGGGAGATTCCGAGCATTACTCTCAGAACCCACGGCTTTTAACTTTTTCGGCTTGAAACTGAGCGGATCCCAGAATTTTTCGAGATTTCCACAGTTCCAAAGCTCTTAGATCAAGGGGGCGTTTTCCAATCGTTAAAAAGCGGGTCATGGGGTTGTGTCCGTATTAAAACGAGCGATACTTTTTTTGTTTTGGTTAATCAAAATAGGAGAAACACAATGCAAAAACTACACGGCAACACCTTTCAATGCGACATAGGAGAAACTGTT
>JBGTCS010000081.1:0-4132 GCA_041748715.1 Pyrinomonadaceae bacterium
GACTCGTGGAAGACCACCACGTAATAGGTTGGAGATGTAAGTGCAGTAATGTATTTAGTTGACCAATACTAATTGTCCCAAGGCTTGACCATAAAATTTGTTGACAAGCAAATTTAATCAAGCAACGCAAGACTAAGAAAAAGTAGTGGAATGCAATGTATTCAGTTATCAGATATCAAGCATTGAAAATTCAGAATGATGAATATCGAATATCGAATGGTTGGGACAAGATCCTAAATTCGATATTCTAAATTCGAAATTCATCATTCGACAAGTTTTCCGGTGATATTGTCGGTAGGGTCACACCCGTTCCCATCCCGAACACGGAAGTTAAGCCTACTAGAGCCGATGATACTGCAGCTTTCAGTTGTGGGAAAGTAGGAAGTCGCCGGATTTAATTTAAGAAAAGCCCGCTCGTTTTGAGTGGGCTTTTTCTGTATTGATGGTCATGTTTGATGATAGAATGATTTTCGAGGTACACGTTATGTCAGCAACTTTGGAAGCAGTTTTGGAACAAGTTAAGACTCTTTCGCCTACTGAACGGGCGAAGCTGGTGGAGTTCCTGAGGCACCCGAATGTGCGAAAAAACGGTACCGTCGAGAGCCGCATGGCTAAGATTAAGGCCTTTCAGGAGCGTTTCCGTGGGATGTTGCCAAGTACTGAGGAGTTTATGGCGGAGAAACGTCAGGAGGTCGAACTTGAGGAGCGAAAATGGCGTTCCTGATTTTTGATGCTTGTGCATTGATTGCATTATCCGAAAAGGAAAAAGGCGCCGAGGTACTGGCGTCTTTTTTGGTGGACAATGAAAATACGTGTTTCGTTCACTCGATCAAGCTATGCGAGGTTTATTACCGAGCCTGTCGGAACTACTCAAAGGAGGATGCGATCACACTCGTCGAAGAATTTCTCAAACTAGGCGTGATCTTGCGCGATTACATGGACATTGAATTTTGGCAAGATGCCGGAGAGTTGAAGGCTATCCATAAACGCGTGTCGCTGGCCGATTGCTGCGCTATTGCCCTGGCGAAAAGGCTCGATGCCGAACTCGTAACAAGCGATCATCACGAACTCAATGCGTGGCTGAGCAAGGCGTTTGTAAGATCACATTCTTTAGATATACTGATCACGCGATTATCTTATTCACGATTTACGATTCACGGTTCACGGTTTGTAAGAAGTCGCCCGATCTATATCAAGAAAAGACCGCTCAGAAATGAATGAGTTTTTTGTGGTTTGATCTTCTAAAACGACAGATTTCACGGCTTTGCGGCAAATGATATTCGGTTTAGCTATCGATTTGTGATAATTTGAGATACTAATGACTAAGATCGGCCGAAACACCCCATGTCCGTGCGGCAGCGGCAGAAAGTACAAAGCCTGCTGCCTGGCGTCGGCGAGCGCTTCGGATTTTCAGTTCCGCTTGAACCACCGTCTCTCCGGCGAACTAATTCCGCAATTGATCGAATTTGCATCCGAAAACCCCCAGGCTGTTAAGGCTGCGTGGATCGATTTCCATGGAAAAGAAGATTTTGTAGAGATCGAATCCGATGAGCGAATGAACCAACTGTTCATGCCTTGGTTTCTTTTCAATTGGGATATCGAGTTACCGGAAACAGAATGGTCCGAATTCGGCGAGGTTACCCTTGCCGAATTATTTCTGGTTGCCTATGCCGGCAAGCTTTCTGCGGACGAAAGAGATTTCATCGTGAGTTCGGTTCGGTGTCCATATACATTTTGTGAAGTGCTTCACGTAAAGCCTGGAGTGGGTTTCACATTGTTTGACCTTTTCCGTCGGATCCAATATGAAGTCGTTGAGCGAACCGCATCGCAAGCAGTTAGGAATGGAGAACTTATCTATTGCGCCACATCGGAGCTTCGCGGGTTTCGGTCAAACATTGGCACAGGCCCCTACCCGCTTAGGCCGACCTCAAAACTCTACGTTTTGGAGCTGCGAGAATGGATAGTAAAGGAAGCCGAAACAGAGAGGATAACTACGGAACACTTGTTAGAGTTTGAGGATGACATTCGATGGCTTTATCTTGATCTCGTGGCACAGAGCGTGGCCCCTCCGGTGTTGGTGAATTATGATGGTCACCCAATGCTTCCCCAAAAACTCTATTTCGACATCGTTTCGGCAAACGAAACTTTTCACGCTCTCAAATCTCTTGCCAAACGCGAAAACGAAGAAAACCTGTTAGAGGATGCAGTTATCGAGAACGGATCTGTAAAAAAAGTAGAGTTTCCGTGGCTAGGCGATGCTAAGAAAAAGGGGCTTGGCGGTTTGGTCGTTTTCGGGACGATCGCGATCGATGGGCAGAAACTTGTGATCAACGTGAATTCGACAGAACGCGCCGATACCATTCGGAAAATCGTTGACGAGAAGCTTGGGGGGCGAGCGTCCTATAGACGAACTATGATCGAGCCAGTCGATTCTCAGATTCGAGAAATGTGGCAAGGGGCGAGTGTAGCAGGCGGTTCGTCCAGTCCACAGATTCCGTCGCATGCCCAGGCGGGCGGTTTTCCGACTCTCGACGAGTCTGAGGTGCGCAGCATGTTGGCGGAAACTGTTCGACAATACTGGGACTCATGGTTTGATGAGCCCGTTCCCGTGCTTAATAACATGACCCCTCGGGAAGCAGCAAAAACAGAACAGGGTCGTGATCTTTTGGAGAGCCTGTTGTTGGAATACGAAAACAGGGCGTCAGCCGTCGATGAGATTTTTAGTGCCGATATTCCGTTATTGCGGCGGAAGTTGGGAATGGGGTAGAAGTCGTGCGGTGCCATCCGCGACTATACACCTGATCGCCTCGATCCATGGAAAGTGTTTGATGCAGAGTGCGGGATATATTTCACTCTGCAAGGAGGATTCTCCAAACATACTCGTTCTTCATACTTAAGCATTAGTTTTTAGCTGAGCATGGATCCCTTCGCCCCTAATCCAATCGCGGGCTAGATCCAGCATCGCCGTCTGATGAAAAGCGAACCACTGTTCCTTATGGTTGGGATAATTAAGAAGTGAATTTTTGAACCAGCGGAAAGGGTGACTGCCCTTGAGAGCCCGAACCAGCTCCTCGCTGCACTCGATCGCTGGCAATGATTCAACGAAATCTGCCATTATTTGCCAACCAACAGACGACTGAATCGGATCAATGCTTCGGAATCTGTCCAGTTCCATTTCAATCTGCATCTCCAGTTTCTCGTCCGGTCCGACAACAGCTTCGTCGCCATGGAAGACTACCTCGCCTGTCCTAAGATCAAGTAAATAACGTCACTCATAACCTTGATGCTCCTGAGCCATGGTTAAATCTTCTGCATCAATTAAAAGCGGAGTAGGATTCATAAGTCCTCATCAGGGGAACTGTCACTATCCTCGATAATTTTCGCGATGTTAAGCGAAGTTTTGATGGCATTATGCGCTGCAAAAAACTAATTCTGTACTCATAATTTGCAGTCCTCTTACTGATTATTGCATCATTAAATTCGGTCTGCCTCGTAATCCTCTTTTTCGGTGGTGATCTTGCCGTCGGCGAGGTCGTACCAGCGTTTTAGGCCGACCGCGAAGGCAGACCAAGTCTCGGGGCCAAAATTGTCTACTATCTTACGGCGGATAAGCTTTCTGTCAGTCAATGTTTTCTGTTTGAGAAGGAATACACCATCTTGCTGATCGCGGAATCGACCCGCAATGTATTTTAGGATAACCAACCATTCCGGGGTGACGATGGGCAACCCATTCTTAAGCACGTATGCTTCTTCTAATGCTTTTTCGTAAAACTTACGAGCTTGATCGTTTCGGACTATCCAGTCCAAGGGCAACTTTAATCTACCGACCGCCACTCGGTAACGTTCGCCGCCAAATCCTAATTGTCGTTCGGCTTTGATCGGCAATACCTCCGAAGCTATCACATCGACATCCTTGGTCAATCGCGGGCTGCCGTAGAAATGCATTGCGATCCCGCCGACGAGTGCAAAATCTATATTGTGTTTCTTTGCAAGCGGCGCATATTGTTTCACCGCCCGGACTCCAGCGTCGGTCGCGATCATAGGGTTCGGGTTATTTTCCATATTTCGCTCGACCATTTTAATAATTTCGCCCGCAGTCATCATTTCAGTTGAATTATAACGTGTAAATTAG
>JBGTCS010000082.1:0-3074 GCA_041748715.1 Pyrinomonadaceae bacterium
AGTCCGTGATGTTCCTCATCTGAAATATTGGGAGTCTCGAGAGCCCGATTGAACCAAGTGATGGCGTGATTTGCTTTCCCGTTTTCGAGAAAGCAGTGTCCGAGAAGATTTGCGCACTGGAAAAAATGCCGTGTACCGTCCGTCGGTGCGGTCAGATTTACCGCATCCTGGAATTCGCGGATGGCCTCCTCGGTCAAACCCATCTCTTTATACGCCATTGCCGTGTTATAGTGCGTCTCAAAATCGCCGTCATCGGCGTCGTCACCGCCTTCGAGCCCAAACTCGGACCGGATCTCATCGATCCCGATGGTGCTGGCTACAAATTCGGAATTAACGGATTCGGTTTTTACGATCTCGACGTTAACAATTTCGGGATGCAGAACATCGGCCACGGGAACAGCGGCTTCGAAGTCCAGACCAATCCGTTTCTTCAACTCTTCAATTTCCGAACGGTTACCAAATTCCGTCGATAGCTCGATCAGGGCCTTTTCAGCTAGTTCGTGATAATCGTTTTCAATGTAGAAAGATATGCTCTCAAGTTCTTTCTGAAGCTTTAATTCACCCGCCGGTGACAAGTCGGAGCCAGTGCCATTTGAGCTATGAGTTTCCAATTGCGGCTCGATCTCGGGAGATGCCTCAGTAGCGGGCTCGGGCACAAACTCAGCCGCGGTCTCAACGTTTCGCACGAGTTCGTCGGCTTCAATGGCCGACCATGACGTTTCATTTGAACCGTTTGACACATATTCGGTTTGGAATTCAGAGGCTACTTCAGGCGCAAATTGGGCTCTCAGCAGTTCTTCGTCGACGACCATGTCTTCAAAGCCGAATTCGGCGTTGATCTCTTCCAACCGATCGCGAAATCTGGTTTCGTGTGGCCTAATAACCACCAGATGAGCCAAAGCGAAACGCTCGTCCTCGACCGAATCCTTTCCAGCCGCGGCACTGTAGGTACGTTCCAACGCAAGGCGAAAGCCATTTTCGTCCTTTAGCCACGACTTGTACCTCACGAGCAATCGCAAGCCTGTGAGCTGAGCGGGATCTCGCTCCAGGATCTCATTGATCCACTTTCCAAATTCGACAGCCTGACCACCAGCAAGCATATGCTCAGACGACATTGTCAGTATTCGAGCGGCTGAGTCGGGATCGTCAGCATTCAGGTAGATTCGGATCAGATCAAGGAATTTGGGATAACTTGCGGGTTCGATCTCAACTAATTTGATAACTGCCTTTTCGGCTCCAGCCGCATTCTGAGAATCGATGCAGCACTCGATAAGCAAATAAAGTACGTCCCGGTTGAAGGGCTCATTCTCAATGATCTCTTCGAGCAGCGACGCCGCTTTGCCGGCCCGTCCAAGGGCGGTCTGAGCTTTGACCAAACCGTTTAATATCCTGAGATCAGTAGATTTGATATCAAACCCTTTCATCAGGGCGCGGATCGCGTCCTCATGATTCCCCTGACGGCTGAAACGTGCCCCCGCTTCGGAATATGCCTCAAGCGCATCATCACGCTGGCCTTCTCTAAAATAAGAATCCGCCAGGCTCAGGCAAACTTCGGTATTATTTGGGTCGAGAAGCGCGATCTGCTTGAACATCGATAAAGCTTCGATACGGCGACCGTTTTTTTGATAATGTTCGGCGAGTGTCGTGTAATGAGAACGAGCCTCTGAAAGCGAACCTTTTATTTTGTGAAGTTCGGCCAGTTTTGCTGAGACCTCAATGGATTCGGGTTGAATCCGCGAGATCTTGTTATATATGGCAATAGCTTTTTGGGAAAACCCCTGAGTATTATAATGCTCGGCTACCTTGAGAAAACATTCAACCGCTTCATTCTTTTCCGCACTTTTGGCATAGAGGTCGCCAAGCATATTAAGCGTTGCGATATCACGGGGTTCGTTGTCGACCACGGCGCGATATTCAGAGATCGCCGAGCGTATCTTGCCCTGCGCAACGAATCGCTCCGCATTTCGCATCGCTTTTGCTTTATCGAAACTCATTATTTTTCTGAAAAAGGACTTAGGAACGGTGAACTGATAAGCATGCCTCGGTTGGCAATATTTTATAGAAGTGCACAGGCAATGCCGCACAAACCTGTAGAAATAAATCTATCACGCAGCCCAATGAGTGTCAATATTTTTTACCCTTGTTGGTGAATGTACAACACTTTTACTACAGCCGGAGTATTGATTTTTAACTCCCGGTCTCATAATCTTGTCCTTTATTAATTTGACGGGATTTCTATTATATGCAGGCACTCATATTGGCGGGCGGCAAGGGCACGAGGCTTAGGCCGCTGACCGTTTATACTCCGAAACCGATCGTACCGGTAATTAATCGGCCATTTTTGCTTTATCAGATCGAGGTTTTACTAAAGGCCGGCATCACGGATATCACGCTGTCGCTGAGCTATCAGCCCGATAAGATCGAACAGTTGCTGGGTAACGGATCCGAATTGGGCGTAAACCTCCGGTATATAACCGAACCAAATCCGTTGGGAACGGGCGGCGCGTACAAATTTGCCGCCGATGCTCTTCGCGAAACGACTATTGTGTTTAACGGCGATATCCTTACCAATATCGATGTCGGCACACTTGTCGAATTTCATGTCGCGAGCCAGGCCACAGCTACGCTGGCACTTATTCCGGTCGAAGATCCATCCCGCTATGGATTGGCCGAGGTGGATGAGTTGGGACGGATAAAACGCTTTGTCGAGAAACCCAACGCCGCCGACCTCGCGGACCTGCGGACAGATACAATTAACGCCGGCATTTACGTGCTGGAACCGTCGATTCTGGACATTATCGCCAAGGATGCAAATCGCTCGTTCGAATACGACATATTCCCCGACATACTCAAACGCGAAATGCCGTTTTTTGGATATGTGATGAAGGACGAATATTGGCTCGACATCGGCACGCCGTCGAGTTATTTAAAGGCTCATCGCGACTTTCTGGACGGAAAGGTTACCGGTTTTGAGATCGAGAAAGAGAAAGATTCGGATATTGCAACGCGGGCGGAGGTCGACAGCCGGTCATATATCGGCGAAGGGTGCACCGTCAAGCCAGGTGCCAGGATCA
>JBGTCS010000083.1:0-2896 GCA_041748715.1 Pyrinomonadaceae bacterium
CTTTCTGAAAATTCAAGACGCCGCATCGTCAGCGCAGTACGCGGTTTTTATAAATTTCTGATGTTTGACGGACATATCGCAAAAAATCCTGCCGAGGACCTGGTTTCCCCTCAGAAAGGCGTCTACCTGCCGCGATTCTTAAATAAGGCCGAGATCGAGCTTCTTCTGGCAGCACCCGACACCTCGACTGAGATCGGTCTCAGGGACCGTGCGATTCTGGAATTGATGTACGCCTCCGGGCTTCGGGTATCAGAAGCGGCGAATCTCAAGATCAACGAGGTCGATATTGATTCGGGGATCGTTACGACCACGGGAAAAGGAAGTAAAACCCGCCGTGTACCTGTCGGGACGAGTGCGATCGAATGGATAAAGAGTTACTTGGTCGTAAGACGAAAGAAGGAAAATATTATTATAGACAAATTGTTTGTCAGCCCAGCGGGGGCTCCGATCAATCGACAAACCATCTTTTTATCGATAACCAAATACGCCGGTCAATGCGGACTGTCGGGAGTTTCGCCGCACACATTGAGGCATTCATTTGCCACGCATCTGGTTCAAAATAATGCCGATATCCGCTCGGTTCAACAGATGCTCGGGCATGCCGATATTTCGACGACGCAGATTTACACACATATGACTAGTACTCAATTAAAACGGAATTACGAACGCTTTCACCCGCGCGCGAAGGGGCGATAGTTCAGGATTAAAGATTGACATGTCTCGATTTCACCGATCATCGTATTGGGCACAAGTTGTTGGCGGGTTGGCAATCGGAATCGCGGTTTCCTTTCTCATGTTGTACGTTTACGATGTTTCGAAACCCCCTTTTGCCACGATTCAGTCCCCCGACTCTTCCTATACTGTCAACCTATACGGGCAGAAAGAGCGACCGGCATTATTTACTGTTGAGGTAGGAGTAATCGTTCTAAAAAAAGGAGAGACTTTTTGGAGCTATCAAACGCTGCATACAGGCGATGCATTTGACATCTCATTTGAACTGGGATGGCCTGACCACCGTTGGATCGGAGATAATGTTTTGCAGCTTTATCGCGAAGAGAACTTTTCGGGACGTAAGTATCCTGAAATACTTATCTTAGCTAATAAGTCGGACAAGGCGATAAGGCAATTACGGATCGAGTCCAACAATGATAAGTTTTTAGGTTTCGACCTGCTGCCAGACACGGAAATTCGATTGACTGCGTCGCCGCCCAAAGGAGATTCTTCGACAATTTGGATTGTGGGCATGTTTGACGATGGTCTGAGTTTTGAGAAAAGTGCCTTTTTTGATGGAACACACATGAGCGGGCCACAGGCATTTAATATTGTTGTTACAGATGAAGGTGTAACTATCGATAAAGCCGACACCATCGGCCGGTAAGTCCAATACATGCCGTTTGCGTGCCTTTGAAAACCCTCGAATCCGCGCTTGCAATTTGTAAACCTCTTAGTTATTATTGGGAATTTGCTAATTGGCTCAAAAAGTCAGTTGAGGCATTACGAATTAGATCACGCATGGGTGGTCGAGCGGTCAAAGGCAACGGGCTGTAAACCCGTCGGATTAATTTCCTACGTAGGTTCAAATCCTACCCCATGCACCAGTGGAAATGATGAAATTTCGAATGATGAATGACGAATGAAAAACGGGTTTTATTCGACATTCATCATTCGACATTCATCATTTGCTTAGCGGGAGTAGCTCAGTTGGTAGAGCGTCAGCCTTCCAAGCTGAATGTCGCGAGTTCGAATCTCGTCTCCCGCTCCAATAGTTGTTTGTAAGGCGAGCAGTTTCGGAACCGGCCCAAGTAGCTCAGGGGTAGAGCGCATCCTTGGTAAGGATGAGGTCGCGGGTTCAAATCCCGCCTTGGGCTCCAGTAAAGAGGGCTTTCAGGTAGACGATGGTTGGAGATAATAGTACCAGTATGAAGATGGTCTATTGGAAGTCGGACCATTTTTGGTTAGGCAAGTTGCTTGACCATCCTGAAATAATGACTCAAGGGGAAACCCTCGAGGAATTAGAGGAAAATATTAGAGAAGCCTATCTTTTGATGGCGATGGACGAGGTTCCGAGCGGATATCAGGTGAAAGAGATCCGCATATGAAGCGGAAAGACCTGTTAAAGCAACTAACAGCCGAAGGTTGCCAGTTGTTAAGACATAGTTCGCGGCATGACATTTACGTTAATACATAACGGAATGAAACAACCGATTCCGCGTCATAACGAGATCGATGAAAGATTGGCGAATCATATAAAGAAATATTTAGGACTTAAGCAGAAATAATTTTTGAGGCATAAAAGAATATGAGCAAGGAAAAATTCGACCGCAGCAAGCCGCACGTAAATATTGGGACGATCGGACACGTTGATCACGGCAAGACGACATTGACGGCAGCGATCACAAAGGTGATGTCGAAGCACAACGCGAAGATGACGTTTCGGTCATTTGATTCGATCGACAACGCGCCTGAAGAAAAAGCACGTGGTATAACGATCGCGACCTCGCACGTTGAATATGAGACGCCAAATCGTCACTACGCACACGTCGACTGCCCGGGCCACGCCGACTATGTCAAGAACATGATCACGGGTGCGGCACAGATGGACGGAGCGATCCTGGTCGTTGCGGCGACGGACGGCCCGATGCCACAGACACGCGAGCACATTTTGCTTGCACGTCAGGTTGGTGTGCCATCGATGGTTGTTTTCATGAACAAGGTCGATATGGTCGATGACGCTGAGCTGATCGAATTGGTCGAGATGGAAATTCGCGAACTGCTTTCGAGCTACGAATTCCCGGGCGACGATATCCCGGTCATTCAGGGTTCGGCCCTTAAAGCTCTCGAAGGCGATGCCGCATGGGAGCCAAAGATTGACGAGTTGATGCAGGCGGTTGATGAT
>JBGTCS010000084.1:0-2113 GCA_041748715.1 Pyrinomonadaceae bacterium
TGATGCAACTCACGCCTTCGGATGTGCCTTATCATAAACCTCGATCATCTTTTCCATCGAAACCTGTGTATAGATCTGCGTGGTCGAGAGCCTTGCGTGGCCGAGGAGTTCCTGGATATCGCGGAGGTCGGCGCCCTGGTCCAGCAGGTGTGTAGCGAAAGTGTGCCGCAAACTGTGCGGCGAGATATTATGAATGTCTGCGCATAGTTTGATGTACTTATCGATCAACCGGCCAACAGACCGGGTCGTAAGTCGGCCGCCGCGGCGATGAAGGAAAAGAGCCCGCTCGTCGCGTTCGGCCGGGGGGCATTCATTCAGAAATACGCCGCGGGTCTTTTCAAGATAAAGCAGCAGTGCCTGAAGGGCCGGCTCGCCGAAAGGCACCATTCTCTGCTTGTTCCTTTTGCCGGTGACGCGAACGACCTTTTCGCGCATATCGACGTCGGCGAGGTTTATGCCTACGAGTTCGCCGACGCGAATTCCCGTTGCGTAAAGAAACTCAATGATCGCCCGGTCACGGCGGCCGAGGTTGGTGTTAATATCGGGAGTTTCGATGAACCGCACGGCGTCCTCGATCGAGAGATGGTTCGGAAGCGTCCGCTCGATCCGCGGGGTGGCGACCATTTTTGCCGGATTCGATTCGAGCTTGCCCTCGCGGATCAAAAATTGAAAAAAGGTACGCAGGCTGGCAAGTTTTCGCGCGACCGAGGTCTTCTTATGATCGCCGTGCAGCGATGCCATCCATTCGCGGATCGTCAGGCGGTCGATATCTGAGGCGGCAATATCATCACGCTTTTCAATGCCAAGCAGGTGAACCTTAAATTGCTCGAGGTCGCTGGCGTAATTGCGCAGCGTGTGAGGGCTAAGATTGCGCTCGTATTTTAAATGTTGAAAAAATTGTGTGAGATCTTCCGTGAGCATTGAGTAGCAGCGGCCTTTTGACGGAGATTATCTTTTAGGTACGTAATACCCTTTTCGCGTGCGGATCGAAAGGTCCTTTTTGCCTTTTACACTTAGGTCGATCGAGCGAAATTCGCCCCGCTTTTCCGACTCATCTTCCGGATAATAGCTCAGAACATACTGCTGCGAAAGCTCAGAGGCGATCTGGGTAAAAGCCGCTCCCATCTCATCATCGTCGATCGGCGAATAGACGGCGCCGCCTGTTTGCTCCGTGATCTCGATCATCCGCCGTTCTGCCGTGAGGGTCCGAGTGTTGGCGTTGCCTTGGCGACGCCCGGTCCGCTTATAATTTTCAAAAGATTTTGTATTGACCACATACACCTGACAATCCGTGGCCAGCAGCCTCCGGACGACATCCTCGAGGGTTGTTTTCAGGTCGCTATAGGTATCTTCACCGTCGGAAACGATAACGACCACACGACGGCCGTTTGCAGACCTAAGATATTCCGCCACCTCGATAATGCCGTCGAGTAGTGCGGTCGCACCCTTTGGTTCGGGGAAGTATTCGATCGCCCGCGTCAGCAGCAGAACATTTGACGTAAAGGGCTGTTCGAGGCGGGTATAGTCGGCCACCGAAAACAAAGCCGCCATATCGCGGTCTGGCCGGATGACGCGACGGAAAAACCTGATGGCGGCCTGCTTTTCAAACTCGCGGGCTACGATCACGCTCGACGAATTGTCGAAAAGCATCCCCATACGGATAGGGGTAGAAGCACGAGACATCTCGGAAATCTCAACTTTTTTTCCATCGATCTTCAGTTCAAAATTCTCGAGCTTCAAAGCAGCGACAGGGCGGCCATCGCCTTCGGTTACCGTTGCCGGTATTGGCACAAGCACCGAACTCACCTTAATGATCTCATCAGATTCGGCTTTTGGCGTCGGAGCGGCCGCGGGTACGCTAACAACCGGCGGCAGATTTCTCACCGAGGGCCCGGTTATAGAATTCGGTACCGGCGTCGGCGTCGGCTTCTGCCGGCCCGACTGTGCATGAATGCCAAACACGCAGGATAAAACCAAAGAGATTGGGAATATAGATTTCATTTAGCCGACTATTGGATTACCGAATCGTCTAAATATATGCCTAGACGAAGATCAATTTTGCGCCGGCGAGGACCAATACGATTGCCAAGACCCGCCGCAGTGTCAATGAATT
>JBGTCS010000085.1:0-2704 GCA_041748715.1 Pyrinomonadaceae bacterium
GCCACCGCCGAGCCTGACTGCCCGTATCGTTGTAGATCGCGATGAAAAGCTTGTGCCGCCCGTCGTCGGGATCACGGCATTCTCGAGAGCCCGCCACATTTCGCCGGTGTGATGAAGCACGCCCCACGAATAGACGATGTCAAATTTCCCAAGCGAAGCCAGATAGTCAGCATCGAGTGCCGAGCCCTGTTCTACCTGCCAGTCCGGATCATTTGCAAAATAACGATTTCGCAATTCCTGAGTGCAGGCAAACGAGTTGCTGTCAAAATCGAACGAATGAACCTTTGCACCGAGCTTGCGGGCGGCCAGAGAAAACAGTCCGCTGCCCGAGCCGATATCGAGAAACGTTTTGCCCGCGAGCGAATCGCACTCGAGCATTTCTTTTAGAGATTCAACAGCGGTCGCGATACGTTCGTCGTCCAAAACCGAGAGAAACGCGCTCCAGTTTTTGCCAAACTCGAACCGCTCGCCGCTCGCAACCTCGCGATCGTGCTGTTGTGCAACGTCTAACGTTTCCAACATTGATGAATCCATATTCTTTTCTCAGCGGCCTCTACGTCTTGCTCCGCGATCTCTGCGTTAACCGATCGTAACGCAGAGTCGCGCTAAGATAAGACGCACGGGTCGCGGAGCCAACCCTCGTCAATAAAACGCCCAATAGACCGCCGATTTCATATATTCGCCCGCAACCGAAGACCAGCCTCGTCGGCTCAGCCACCAATAGTCCGGCGTCGGCGTTCGCATCCCGATGGGAGCATGTTCGATGCCGATCTCAACGCCCTTTCCGGCGAGAATTTTGTCAAAAGTCCGCAAAGCGCGCCGCGTGTGATAAGCCGATGTCACGATCAGCAAAAATCTGATCGGCCGGGCGTCGATCTCGTCCGCCATAGCTTTGGCTTCGTGATCGGTGCCGGAAACTTCACCCGGCAAAACGGTGATCGCGTCGGGCAATACTCCGTTTGCAATCAACTCTCTCTGTTCGAGCTCGACAAACGGCAGATTTGTCCGTTCGCTTTGCGACCAGCCCGCGCGTTCCCCGTCGTTGGTTATGAAAATTCGCGGCGCAACGCCTTGTTTATACAGATCAGCAGCCTTTCGCGTCCGCTCCTTGTAAACGGCCGAACCGCTCAGGACAATAATTGCGTCGGCGTCGGCGAGTGGTTTTTCAACGATCAGCCATGCGGCAAGACCCGGAGCTATAACGATCCAGGCTGCGATCAGGATCAACGTGGATAATAAGAATTTCAAACGTCTCGACATCACCGCGTCTCCGCGTCGCCCTGTCCCGGCGTCGCCATGATTGCCCGCAGCTCATCGACCTTCGCTTCCCAGCTTTCGTGCCGGACGGCATCGCTGACGGCCGTGCGGGGTTTTGGATAATTTAACGCCTGCTCGATCTTTGCGATAAAATCGTCGTGATCAGTGCCCACCAG
Organism: Pyrinomonadaceae bacterium; assembly: GCA_041748715.1. Classification (GTDB taxonomy): domain Bacteria; phylum Acidobacteriota; class Blastocatellia; order Pyrinomonadales; family Pyrinomonadaceae; genus OLB17. Next base: position 1,434 of record JBGTCS010000085.1, read on the forward strand.
GCAATCGTCGAGGATGCGAACCTCCGGGATGTCCGTCGAGACAACCGGCAGACCGGCGGCGAGATATTCGCGGACCTTTAGCGGATTTGCGGCCAGAGTCAGTTCATTTATTGCAAATGGATTCAACGCAACATCGAAACCCTTACAAAACGCCGGAAGCTCGGCGTACGGCTTGCGGCCCAAAAAATGTACATTTGGGACGTTGTTGAGAATCTTCACTTTCTTCTCGGCGTCAACCGCGATCTTGCCGATCAGCACGACCGAGCCGTCCTTAAAACGTTCCGCCGTTTTGCGGATAAGCTCAAAATCAACCCAGTCGGCCAAGAGTCCATGAAATCCGATGATCGGCTTTGGCAGGCCGGCGATCTCATCCGGGACGTTTGTCGCGTCGTCGAGAGCTGTCCGGAAATGCCGCCAATCCGTTCCGTGCCGGATAATGTGAGTATTAGGATTAAAATGCTTTTTCGAATCGAACAGCTTTTCCGCCGACACCACGACCAGATCCGAGATGCGAAACAGCTCTTCCTCAATCTCTTTAAGGGCCGATGAGCCGGTGAACGCGGTATATTCGTCCACGCAATAATAGATCAGCTGTTTTTCCCCTAATCTACCCGCGATCATCCCGGCAGCCGGATTAAAGACCATATTGATTACATCGGAAAACCCAAGCTTTCGCATTGCCTTTTTTACCTGGCTAATCAGAAAACGGCGGTTCAGCCCGACGATCGATCTGCTGCCATAGGCGGGGATCGCAAGCGGATTGAGCAGAAAAATATTTGGCTCGACCTCGCGGATCGGTTCGGTAAAGGACGTTAATTTTTTGTAGATGCGCGACAGGTCCTTAGTTGACGTCGTCGGCATCCGATTTGCGATCGCGTTGATCCAGAGAATTCGGTTGTCTCTGGAGAGGACCCGCATCAAATGTGTTTTCGAAAGCGGATCGCCCGTCCAGTCGTGGCTAAAACATAAAATGTCGCGGCCGCGAAGCACGTCTCGAGCTTTTTCGGTAGTGGAATTAATAACAGGGTTAACAAGCATTAGATCTTTCCGGCAATTTGCTTCAATTTTTGCCTTGCTTCAGAGGGGAACGACATATAGGTTTTCACCAAAAAATTCTTTACTGCTTCTTTCTTTTGATATTTTCGCAGAAACGTTCGGTCAAGCTGGTAGCGATGGGTCGCGACCTCATAGCCGCCGAACCGCCGCAGAAACAGATGTGAGCCTCCCATGCTGTAATGACTAAACCCGCTCCGACACGCCCACTCGATCGA
>JBGTCS010000086.1:0-2932 GCA_041748715.1 Pyrinomonadaceae bacterium
ATTTCCCATCATCATCAAGTATCTATACGGAAGAAGATCTGACCTTTGTTTCGGAGGGAAAACTGTCACCGCAATCTCAACGTATGTGACCGACTGTTCCGAGGAATTAGACAAATTGAAAGATAAGTTTTTGAACCAATCTGAGGTTGCAGAAAATTGCCTATTAAAGTGTAAGATTTCGCCGTCCTTGTTAAAAGATACGAGACCGACAGGGCCGGGCACGGCCGTCATTTTTATCATCGCACTCTTTTCTTGAGCCTCTTGTGTCTGTGATCCCCAAAATACCGAGGCTAAAGTAAAAATTGTGAACGCAATGATGATCGACAATGCTCCTGAAGCTAAATTACTCTTTTTCGATCTTGTCATAGTTGTACCTCCTCGAACCCAACGATCGAGTGAGTTTGAACCATTGAAACTAAATCGAACGACAATACATTCGATTGTCGGTCACAAATTGGCCTCTGAGTAAACAAATTTCCGAAGAGTTTCATAATTATTCTCCTTTCTGTTCTCGCGTGAGAGCGGGAACGATGTCTACAGAAAGGTTGTTTGGTCTATGGAAGGCGAAACAACCGTGGAATGTTGTTCGTTACGAATATATTTTGACAACAACCGCAACCTATACCTATTATCGGGTCGTGTCAAGTGTTTAGAGTGAATTTATAAAGGGATGGAGATTCACCGAGGGTCTAGGTATAAGCTTACCGCCATAGCCCTCGGTTAGAGGCTGGTTCCCAATGAGCAAAAAAAGGCTCCTATTTGCATAAGAGCCTCAGAAACAAAATTATATAAAATCCTAGTCGTTCGCTTTTTCCTTTCGCTCGTCGGCAAACAGGATCGGGGCGACGACGGGACGATAGGTATCGCTGATCTTGATGTAGGATGTTTCTCTCAGTTTGGCCATAAATTTTTTCTGCTCGCCCGGAACGCGTTCGGTCATAATGGCCATTCGAACCGCATTTTCGTCAAACACAGAATCCTGGCTCGCTGCGCTCCGGTCGTCGACACGCAGGATCACAACGCCTAGCTGATCCGCGTCAAACGGCTCGGTGACATCGCCTTTCTTAACGCCCTTGATTGGTTTGGCGATCGCTTCGACCAAATTATCGGCGCGGATATTTTCAATTTTTCCGGCTCCCTGAGTGACGACGCCGGGATCCGAATTTTCTTTCGCGATCTTGTCAAAATCGCCGCCTGCCTTTAGCTCCGCGTGCAACTTTTTAGCTTTTTCGCGGACGGCAGCTTCGTCCCGCCCGGCAAATCCGAGAAAAATCTCGCTGAAGGAAATGGTCTCCGGTTTCGTAAATTTGCTCTTATTGTTTTCGTAATAATCTTTTAATTCCTTTCCGTTGAGGCCCCAATAGATCTTTAGCTGGACTTCTTTTTCGATCACTTTGTCGCGGGTCGCTTGTTTACGCCAGGTTTCGCGTATTTCTTTTGGATCGACACCGGTGCGTTCCATTTCGTTGTAGAGTTCCTCGATCGTTTTATAGTTGTACTCTTTCATGATCTCGACAAATCGCTGATTCAGCGTCGCATCAATCGTGCTGTCGAGGCCGGACTCTTTGGCTTTTTGAACCAATAGTTCCTCGTTAATCAAGTTGGCAATCAACTCGCCCTGTTTTTCATCGACCAATTTTTGGGCTTCCTCGCGAGTTTTGCCTTCCTGAACGTAGGTGTCGACAATGTTTTTGGATTCCCGTTTGATCCGCGAAAGCGTTATAACGCCCTCGTTAACTTGTGCGACAACCTCATCGACGACACGGGTCTGGGTTTCCTGAGCTGACGACACCATAGAAAAAGCCAGCACAACGAGCAATGTGAAAATAGAATAGCGAAAAGATCTCATGAAATACTCCTAATAGTTGCGTAGAAAGAATCTTATAATTCCAAACCTACTTTGCGCAAACAGACTGTTGGATGCAGCTAAACGGATTCGCGTTTATCCCGGCAATTTTGTCGGTCGCTAAATCGGGAATCCATCGGCATTACGACTTTTTAAATAATTAGCGCGTTCCGCCGCCTCCCGCCTGCTTAACATGACAAAAAAATGCTCAAAATGCCGACTTGTAAATTTCGCCGACGCATCTTATTGCTCCCGCTGCGACGCTGAACTTGTTTCAAGCGTTAATGTTGTCACCAGTGGAAAGGCCGTCCGACCGCAGATAATGGTGAGAGCCGCGATCTGTCTCTGCGTCTGTTTTGGGATAGCGTCAGGGTTTTACGTATCGCTGATCGTAACGGCAAAATCATTGACGGTGAGCCAAAAGGATTCGGTAAATAATGCGATAAAAGTCTTGCGGGCCAAAGGATTCTCAAACGAAGCGATGCTGCTGAGCCGGTTTACGGTCTATCGGAGCAATGACAATTGGCTCAACGCCGTGGTCGCCAAAGAGAATGCCTACGCCGCGACAAATTTTCCATTCGAAATCATGACGCTTTATTCCGACTTTTTTACTTATCCTCAGGACGATACCGAGCGAGCCGCAATCTTGCTCCACGAAGCTCGCCACCTTCGCGGCGAGGACGAAAAGGAAGCCTACGACTACGTTTGGCATAATCGCCAAAAATTGGGCTGGACCAAGGATAAATACAAGGAATCAGTGATCTGGCAAAACGTCCGAAATCAAACCAGAGAGATCGTGCCTGAATTATTTATCTGCGACTTCGCTGAATTTCGCGACTGCACCGAATAACTGCCTCACATTCTGACCGCATTAAGCGTCGCGGACGCCACCGCGATCGGATCGCCCGTCACGACGACTACCCGTAAAATACCTGTCGGTGAAAAATTAGAATCTTCGTGCTCGCTCAAAAACTGCATAAGTTTATCGGGCGACACGCGAGCCGATTCGCCGAGCTTGATCGCTATCCCGTTGGCAGCTTTGTCGATCGAGACAATCGCCATGCGTTCGGCAAGTTTTCGCAGCCG
>JBGTCS010000087.1:0-2912 GCA_041748715.1 Pyrinomonadaceae bacterium
ACCGACCTCGTCGGCCAACATTCCGACGCGACTTTCGCCTATGGCAAATATTAACCAACCAACGATCGTTCCGACTACGGTCTCTACGACGCCAAACACACAGCTTTCACTGCCTGCGGATGGACGTTATAAAATCGATAATTACGAATCCAATCCAGTTAGTGCCGGTTCATCGCTTCGCGGAACATCCGTCGGGGGAAACGACACCGGGCTTTTAACCACCCCTCAGGTGGCTGCAGAAACAGTAAAAGAAACCCTGCCGCCTCCGCCGGTACGACGCGATCCCCCGATTGAGACAACCCCCCCAGTGAAATCTCTGGGTGTGGTGAATGGACGGGCCAGTTATCTGCCAAAACCCGTTTATACGAACTCCGCCAAACTGGTACAGGCCACCGGGAAAGTCGATGTGCAGGTGATGATTGACGAAAAAGGAAATGTGGTCGCGGCCAATGCAGTAAGCGGTCACCCGTTACTTCGAGCTCCGGCGGAACAGGCCGCTCGGAACGCAAAATTTACACCGACTTACCTGTCAAAGGTTCCCGTAAAGGTCAGCGGTGTGATCATTTACAATTTTATAAGATAAAAAGGGATCGTGTCGCGACGGGAAATGGCGGGCGCCAAGGCCCGCTTTTTTTATTTGGCAAGAAATTCGAACAGCCCGTTGGTGTCGACATCGTAGACCGGCACTGGAAACTGCGATTTGAGCTCGTCATAGGTCATGCCGTCGAGGAAGATCGGCTCGTCCGATTTTATTGTGACGGTTGGAATTACCGCGAAATCACCTACGAGTTGGTCCCGCACTGCTAAAAAATCCTTTGCCGTCAGCAATCCTGCAACCGAAACATCACCGCCGAAATAGGTATTCGGAACCGCCAGCACTGTCAATCGGGAACCGGTTGAAACATTGTATTTATCTATATATTCACGCAAGACGGGCGCGAACATTTCGCCAGTAAGGATTGAGCCGAAGTCAGAACCGCCTGCGTTAGCGGGCGGCCAGTTCGTTTCGGGATCGACAACAGGCGTCATTGCCGCCGGATGCGTTCGCGGGTCTTTTCGAGTATTGTGAGGGCCGGGTTTCTGGCCGCCCGCTAACGCAGGCGGTTCTGACTGGATCGCTAACGCAGACGGTTCCGACAAAAATTTCTCAAACGCATTAACAAAAGATCGCACCATGCCGACGCCGTCCTCGATCTGCGGATAATTGCCGTAATGACGCCGCGAAGGAATCTCGGCACCGGCTTTGATATAGATCTCATCGCCGAGAAACGCAAATGTGACTCCGAGCGTTTTGCGAAATTCCTTTTGCAGCTTTTCGACCTCTTTGATCGTCCGGCGGCAAAACTCGGGTGTGACCCGCGTCAGGCGTTCGTCGGTGTTGTAGCGTGTCAGAGCAACCGGAACGACAGCCGTGCTTACGACTTTCGGATGATGAGCGGCGAGGTCGCGCAAGGTCTTTTCAAGAATCGCACCGTCGTTAATTTCGGGACACAAAACAACCTGAGCATGAAGTTCAATATCAGCGGCGAGCAGGCGATCGAGCTTGTCGGAAATATCCGCCCGCGATTCATCAACACCGAGCAGATATGCCCGGGTTTTGAGGTCCGTCGCGTGAACCGAAACATATTGCGGCGAGAGACGCTGCTCGATGATGCGCTTCATCTCGTCCTCGGTTATCGAGGAAAGCGTTGTGTAGTTTCCGTAAAGAAATGAAAGCCGTATGTCTTCGTCGCGGACAAAAAGCGAAGGCCGGGCGTCCTCAGGATTTCCTTTGCAAAAGCAAAAAATGCACTCGTTGGCACATTGACGCGGGACGATCTGCTCGAACATCAGGCCAAAATCTTCCGATTCGTCGCGGTCAAACTCGATATCGATCGTCTCGCCGTCCGGTTTTTTGATCTGAAATGTCAGATCCGTTTCGCCCGCCGTCTGAAATCGAAAATCAAGATAATCGCGCACCGGCCGGCCGTTAACTCGAGTTATACGGTCATTTGGCTCAAGCTCGAGCTCTTCGGCCAAACTGTCGGGTGTGACCTCGGTAATGATCACGCCCGGTCGGCGAAGCTGTGTAATGGCTGGTGTGACGGCAAATTCGTACATATCGAAACTACTTAGTGTATGTTTTTGGGACAGAGGTTGGCAACCGAGTCAGAACCGCGAGCGGTAGCGACCGGTTTCCGGATGCCGGGGATGACAACTATTTTCAATCAAAGTTTGGGAGATCATCGCCCTGCCCATTAAGAACATAGTCGATTGCATTTGCAACGCTACGCTCGTTCCAAAGCATTCTCTTGCTGCCGCCTTTTGCCCATGGAGAATGATCGTAGGGCCAATGTCCGTCTGCCCGCATCTGGCGGGTAGCGTTCGCCTTTATCGCATTCATAACGATCTCAGGCTTCTTAAAGCCCGCGGCTATGACAACATGGACATGATTTGTACGCACGTTAAATGCGTGGAGATGCCAATCGCGAATCGTACAGGTTTCCGCAATCGCGATCTCGACCGAATTGCGTCTACCTGAATCCAGAACAACCGGAGAATGAGCGCTGATAAATTTGACCCAATTCTTTCTGGCAGGCTCGTGTTTTACGCGCTCGGTGCCGAAAATGTTGTGATTTCGGTCAACCGAGCCGCGTATGTCCCCGTGGAGCCATGTGCAGTAACATCGAAAAGTAACCAAGTAGGCCAGAGGTGTTTCGGTGTCGTTCCACATGGTTCACTATCAGAAGTTTAGGAATCCGGTCGCCACCGCTCCCGGTTCTGACACTTACCCTGCCGATGCCGATCTCAGATCGAGAAGGCTCTCAAGCGATGTGTATTCGAGACCCTGTGATTCCGCGACCGCTTCGTATGTCAGCTTTCCGGCAAAGGTATTGACGCCTTCGCGAAGCCCGGCGTCGTCAGCGATCGCC
>JBGTCS010000088.1:0-2220 GCA_041748715.1 Pyrinomonadaceae bacterium
ATTCAAAAAAACTGACCGCGGGGATGCGCGATGAGATCGCCGCACAGCTCAGAAAAGATTGCATCGCCTACGCGGTAGGACAGATCGAGGCCGATGAGATCGATCGCATTAATATCCTGGAAGCTACAAAGCAAGCGATGCATCTCGCGATCGCATCCCTAGATCCGTCCGCCGATTTTTTGCTGATCGATGCTTTATACCTCAAACAGTCGCCATTGCCCCAAAAAGCTATTATCAAAGGCGACTCGATCTCGGCATCCATCGCCGCGGCTTCAGTGCTCGCAAAAACCTATCGAGATGACCTGATGAAGACCTACGATTTGGATTTTCCGCAATATGGATTCGCGGGCCACAAGGGTTACGGAGCCGCATCTCACTTTGCGGCAATCCGAAAACACGGCCCATGCGTCCTCCACCGAAAGTCCTTCCGCGGTGTTGTTTGATTAACTTCAGTGACCGGGCGTTTTGTGCCGGGAACGCAGACGCCCTCGTCTGCAACGTCGGTTCCTCCGGCGTGAAGTTGTCTGGAATTTCGCAACTTGAATCCTTGCCAACGCGGTCAGCGTCCTATCGGACGCTTGCAGGCGAGGGCGCCTGCGTTCCGGTCAGTCTTAAAAATTTATCCAATCGGTTGGCTGCTTTGGTTGTGAGATCGTGATTTTCGTTTCGGCCCTAAACAGCGGCGAGCGCATCTGAAGGGCGGATTCGGCCATAATTCGGGCAAGATGAGGTTCATTTGCCCGCTGCGAAAGATGGGCCAGGACGATGTGGCGGGCGGTGCCATCAAAATCGGTTGTCAGCCAGTCCGAGAGATCTTCGTTTGAGAGATGGCCGGTGCGGGACATTATCCGCTGCTTTAATTCCCAGGTGTAAACTGAACATGCGCGCAGCATGTCGCGGCTGTGATTTGATTCGACGACGATCGCGTCGCAGCCCATAAGTTTTTCCTTAATAAGCGTCGTGATATGACCAAAATCCATCAAAGTAGCGATCTTAATTCCATTCCTTTTCGCGACAAAACCAATATTATCAGCCGCGTCATGCGGGACCGTAAACGGTTCAAAATCAATATCGCCGATGCGAAATTCGCGGCTTGATTCGATCTCCTCGGCCCGGTTGCTCAATGCTGAGCGGCGTTTTGACGATTCGCTGTCGCCGTTTCGGCCGCCCGCCTTGGTATCGAAATAAGCGTCCTGAGTCGGGCGTGAGATATAAACCGGACACTTGACCGCCCCGAGCAGCACACGCAAACCGCCGGCGTGATCACCGTGTTCATGGGTTATCAGCACGCCATCGAGCCGGTCGTGTGTCACACCCATTTCGCCGAGACGCCGCAGTATTTCGCGTGCGCTCATACCGGCATCGACAAGGACATTTGTTGTGTCGCTTGAGATTAGTACCGCGTTGCCGGTCGAACCGCTGCCGAGAACTGTGAATTTCATAGACTGGATTGCAAGCATCCTGCTTGCCAGATCGCAAAGCGATCTGAGAACTTAAATTAATCCGACGGTTTACTCTGAAACTTTGACCGTAAAACCTTTCCCATCGCCCGCGAAGATAGAAAATGTGGAGTATGAGCACCGAGAAACGCCCCGATCTTATTGGCCAACCCCGACACGACCTTGGTCCGACCCGACCGCACCGCACGCATTGCGGTTTCGATCACATCATCGACGGTTTGCTGTCCCTTCATCTGAATTGGCCGCTCGATATTTGAAGCCGCAAAAAAATTTGTTTTCGTCGAACCCGGGCAGAGAGCCAGCACCTGAATACCAAACGGCCGGTTTTCCTCTGCGATCGCTTCTGAAAACGACGACACAAACGCTTTGGTAGCAGCATAGGTCGCCATAAACGGGATCGGCTGATATCCGGCGGCTGAGGAAACATTAATGATCGTACCGCTTCGCCGCTCGCGCATTTTGCCAAGATAACAATGCGTTATCGCAACAAGAGCAGAGATGTTGAGTTCGATCATCTGCAATTCATGATCGATCTCCAGCTTGGCAAAATCGCCGACCGAACCAAAACCCGCGTTATTTATAAGCCAGTCGATCTCGAAATCGTGTTTTTCCGTTTCTTCGAATAGAGCCAGATCCGCATTAGGTTCTGCAAGGTCCAGCACGACGTAGTGAGCTATTATCTCATGCTTTAACATTAGCTCGTCGCAGAGCTCGTGCAAAGCCTTTTCGGAGCGGGCGACGAGCACCAGGTTATGACCTT
>JBGTCS010000089.1:0-8603 GCA_041748715.1 Pyrinomonadaceae bacterium
GCAGTTTCCGGATATGCCATCCTTTGAGCCGCAGCATTTTCGATCAATTTTTTATAGAATTCATATTCATCGCCCGACATTTCGTGCGGGGCCGTTTCGGATAGATCATTGTCCGTTGATTTCGGTATCGACGGGTATATCTGACCCGTTTCGAGGTCGCGTCCAAAAAAGTCATTGGCCTCAGCGAGGCTGGTCACGCAGCCGACATCCGCATCGCCCGATTGGTCAATTCGCGCAAGCGGCACGTTTTGGAAACGCTCTTCCAGATCCAATTCAATCGTGCCGTCCGAAAGTTTTCGCTCCGTTAAACCTTGAGTCGATCGGTCCGTTAACCGCTTTATTGTCAACGCCATCTCTGGGTCCTGCTGGTCCGGAACTGAGAGCTTTTGATCGCGCGTCTGGGCGCTGGACGGTTCTAGAAATATTATTCCGATTGTAAATATGCCGACAAATAAAACGGCGGTCAAGATATACCTAGTCATAAAATTTCTCAAGATCTTATCCGATTCACATTTCAGGGATTCACAAACCGGAGCGGCTTTTTACCTAATATTTTTACCAAATCCTAATGATCGGGAATTAATCGCTATTTGTTAGATCGGCCGCCGGATAATAAAAGATATATTTCTAATCTGCGATGATAAACATCGTTGTTATAAATTTAACAGTTTTAAGAAAAATTGCAAGATACAAGCCAGACCGTGAATGCCGAATGGCCTATTTTTCTGAACCGGATTTGGATGCAACTGTTATTGCCTCGGATGCTTGCGACTTATTTAATCAGATTGCAATAGCTGATAAATTTCTCAATCGCAATCTCGGAGGAAACAAAATTAAGGAGCCGTATCCGGCAAAAACGTCTTCAAAATCGAATCAGTCGCGTTTTTCTTTGCAAATAAGTATAATGGTGGCAAATTAACACCTTACAAATTAGAAAGCCGGGGAAAAATTAATGAAGATTTGTCCTAGATGCCAAAAAAATTACTCTGATGATAATCTCAATTTCTGTTTAGAGGATGGTTCGGTCCTGACCCAGTCCTCAGCAAATTTACCAGAAACGCAGATCATGACCGAAGTCCGGCCGACCCAGCCCCAGCATCAGATGCCTCATCAACCGGCTCAATCCGGTTGGAATACGCCACAGCAGTACTCAACGCAACCTCAAAAGAAATCGTCGAAAACATGGATCTGGGTTCTTGGAATTTTGGGAGCGTTGATCTTGCTGTGCGGCGGCGGATTTATTGGATTGCTGGCAATAATCGGATCGCAGGCCGATAAGAGCGGAACCACGAGTGAGGCGAACGCCGGTAATTCGACGACGGTAGCGTTCTCCGCGAATAAGGGCCCGTCGACAAGTAATACGGTGGCGACATCGTCGCGTACGGCGGTCGAGAATGTTGACCTTTCAGACTGGGTACGAGAGTCTTCGGTCTATGGCAATACCGAATTTACCGGTGGTGAATTTGTGATGAGTGCCAAAAAGAAAGGTTTTTACTATGTACTCGTCGCCCCCGAAGAATTTGTGACCGGAGGCTCCGATACACGAGTATCGCTTCGAAATGTCGATAACGCAGCCGGAAGCCTCGGTTATGGCCTGATCTTTCACAGCAATCCAACACCGCTGCAGCAGGACTACGCTTTTCTGATCGATACGAAACGAAAAAAATACAGGGTCGTTCATCATGAGCCGCAAAAGGAAAAGGCTGTAGTTTCGTGGACTTCGTCAAACTTGATTAACGAAGGAGCGGAAGAAAATATCTTGGAGGTTCGCGATCTCGACGACAAGATCGAGTTATATATTAACGGAACGATGGTCACCTCGATCAAGAACGTTTACGGCTACGCGGGCGGAGTGCCTGGGCTTTATGCGGGTGACGGCGTAAAGGTCGCTTTTAAAAATCTCGAGATCAGAAAATAGAGCCACGGCAGATAACATATGAAACAATGTCCGCGTTGTAAACAAACCTATAGTGACGAACAGCTTAATTTTTGTCTCGAAGACGGAGAATTGTTGACCAGAGTGTTAGAAGCTCCTCCGCCAACGATCTACGCTGATGACTCGCCGACAGTGAGGTTAAACGATGCCCGTGCCACAAATCCTTCGAGTTGGCCGTCGTCACCGCCGTCCTCACCGCCGGCAGCTTGGACTCCTCCCGGAATGAACGCCCCACAAGCGCAATTTTCGCCGTATTTGATGAATCCCACGCCAAATCAAACGTTGGCAGTCGTCTCGCTCGGGCTCGGGATCGGAAGTTTGACCGTGGGCTGGTGTTGTTATCTAGGCATCTTGTTGTCCCCGGCGGCAATAGTGACGGGCCTTATCGCGCTTTCGCAAATAAAGAAAAACCCAACTGCCTACACGGGCCGCGGTCTCGCTATCGGCGGTATAGTTACAGCAGCGATATTTTTGTCGCTATTTCTGCTATTCATTATTATTTGGGGATTTTCAATGTTTTTAGGCGGAATGAATTGATCCCAGGCTCCCGAGTGGGAGCAATTTCTTGATAGTTAAGGCTATTATTTAATAATCCTAATGCGTGTGACCTTTCATGTCATTGCCGGGCCGCAAACCGGTCGCGACTTTACGTTCGATCAACATGAAACCTTCATGATCGGACGGAGTGAGGAGTCACAGTTTTGTTTGCCGCACGATCGCTATTTTTCGCGTCATCATTGCATTCTCGAGATCGCTCCGCCCAAAGCCTTTCTTCGCGACCTTGGATCAACAAACGGAACATACGTTAATGGAATGCGGGTCGAAACCGCTCATTTAAAAAGCGGCGACCGCATCCAGGGTGGCGAGACGATACTCGAGGTCGAGGTTTCGACCGGGTCTGATGATTTTCAAACCACCCACAAAATGCCGACCGCGGCGCGGATCTCGGTCGTCAACATTTCATGCCTGAATTGCGGTCTGATCGAAACAGTCGAAGCCGAAAATTCCCAAGCGAGACTTTCATTCATCTGTGACGAATGCCGCGATAAACTAAAGAAAAATCCCCAGCCTGTACCCAAATACCAGATGATCCGGGTCATTGGCCAAGGTGGAATGGGCTGTGTCATGCTCGGCCATGCCGAATCCGACGGACGTGCCGTGGCGATCAAAACTTTGCTGCCTGAGGTCGCTGTCAGCGAGCAGGCCTTAAAGCGGTTTCTGCGTGAGATCGAAGTTGCCGCATCGCTCGAGCACCCGAATATTGTCACATATATAGAGCACGGCACTCACAACGGACTCGTTTATCTCGTTACAGAATTCGTTGCCGGAATGGACGCCGCTCGATTGGCCCGACATCGCGGCGGCCGTCTCGGCTATCGCGAAATGGTATCGGTGATCAGCCAAACGCTCGACGCTCTGGAGTTTGCCCATTCGCGGGGATTTGTACACAGGGATATTAAGGAACAAAACATTCTGGTGACCGGTTTATTTCCGGGAAGTATCGCAAAATTGACCGATTTTGGGCTTTCAAAGAGCTTTCAGCAAACGGGGATGAGCGGCGTGACGATGGCGGGCGATGTTGCGGGCACAGTGGCGTACATGCCGCCCGAACAAATTCGGGATTTTAAAGAGGTTCGACCGCCATCAGATATTTATGCGATTGGCATGACGGCGTATAGCCTTTTAACCGGAGCACATGCGCTGGATATCGGGCCAAAAGCGGGTATTGCCGAAACGGTCAAGGCGATATTCGAAAAGCCGATCATTCCCATTCGAGCCCGAGTGGCGGATGTTCCCGTGCATGTCGCGTCCGTAATCGAGACCGCACTTGCCAAACAGAGCCAGAGCCGTTGGCGAACCGCCGGAGCTATGCGTGAAGCATTATTAACGGCGGCTTCGGAATTTAGCTGATCACTCCCGCCGTTTTCGAACTGCCGTCCGAAAGGCGCGCAGCGGCCAGAATCAAACCGATCAATACCCATAAATGCCTCGTATTCTCAAACGATCCCACGAGCCCTTGATACAAGAAAGCAGTAATAAAGGCAATTCCCAAACATAGTCTGACAAGCGATATTTCGCTGACCCCTATTTTGATTTGCCGCAGCCGAAAGATAACGACCGTGCAGACGGCAAAAAGGGGCAAAATACCGAAAAAGCCGGCTTGGCCGGCAACGTTTAAAAACGTATTGTGAGCGTCCGTGAGCAGTTGGATCTGACCCGATGGAGGCATAAAATAAACTTCGGCGACGCCCAGTCCGAGGCCTTTACCAAAAAAAGGATTTTGAAGAAAAGTGTGAAACGCACCCTGCCAGGTCAAGAGTCGTTGCGACGGATCTATCCGAATCCCCGCCAGCGAAAAAAAATACGGTGAAGTTGGCGAAGCGATCAAAGAAAACGTCGAAACTACAAGAAACGCAGCAGCGGCGATGACTCCGCCTGCCAGAACCATTTTTGGCAGATACGGCCTGTTGTCCCGCTCAGAAATCAGCCAATACCAAAATGATACCGCTAATAGAGCACCTCCGATACCAGGTGTTACGGTAAACAAGATAGTTATCGAAAATAACAGCAACACAAGAAAAAACACCGGATGTCCCACCCATTCGAGCTTTTTAGCCGCCAAAAGTAAAAGAAGACTTGCGGTTAAATAGTTGCAAAGAATGCTGGGAAATAGAAAAGTGCCTTGAAGTCGGACATAGTTTCCCGGCGGCAGCGATCCGTAATGATGGGATGAGAACTCGGTCACGACGTTAGTAAGTCCAAGATAGAAAAAGATCACTGTCAAAGTGCCGATCACTGCGACCGTCGCGCTTGCCCCGATCCAAACTAGCATGACCTTTTTCAACATCCCGCTTGTTCTTACGAGGTTCGACGCCATTACCGCGAGACCTATCAAATACGTTTCGCCAACCAGTTTAAAGAGGCTGCTACCGGGTTGTTCAGAAAATACTGCGGAGAGCAACAGCCCGGTAAAGTAGAGAGCGAGGATCAGATAGCTTTTGTCGAAGCGAAATTCGACTCGCCTAAAGATCAGCCCGACCACCCAAATTCCACCGACAGTCAAAAATATAAGATCGCTGGCCGGTATTGGATAACCGCCGACGACGAGATTCGGCTGCATAAAGCCGAGGGAAAAGATCAGTACCAAGAAAGAGGTTTCAAGAATGGATCCAAAATCGTATCGTTGCGGGGACATATTCAGAATGATGAGTTGCCAATATCGCCGCCTAGCCACGAAGAGGCGCGTCCTATACGGTCTTTGTTACCTTTGACAACGATCTGGGAGCATCCGGATCCAGGCCTTTTGCTTCGGACAAGAGGGCAGCAAAAAGCTGAGCCGGAACGACGAAAGGGATCGGGGACAAAAACTCTTCGATCTCAGACGGCAAAACGAGGCTGTTCGGAGAAAGGTTGGCGATCTCGGCATCGTTTGTGATCGAAAGACAATCGGCGTTGAGTTCGTGCAGCCTGTGCAATAGTTCGACACTACTTTTTTGAGTTACACCCGATGGGCCGAAAAGCACGATAGGGAAGCGACGTTCCACAATCGCCAGCGGCCCATGGAAAAAGTCGGCGGACGAGAACCTTTCGGCCACTACATAGCATGTTTCCATTAATTTTAACGCCAATTCATACGAATTTCCGTAATTCATTCCGCGACCGACAACCACGCAATTTTCCATAAAGACGTAGCGCTGCACGAGATCTTTGACCTTTGGCAGTAATTCTAGGGCGTCGGCGGTAAACCCGGGGATTCGCTCGATTGCCAGTTTGTTTTCGGCCAAGGCGTTGGCGAGCATGTAAAAATGCAGCATCTGGCCCGTGTAGGTTTTGGTGGCAGCGACGGAACGCTCGCGGCCAGCATGAATCAGCAATGTCTCGTCCGTAATTCGAGCCATCGTCGAGTTTGCTTCGTTCGTAATGCCAAGTGTGTAAGCACCCGATTTTTTAGCGCTTTCGAGCACGATGTTTATATCGTCGCCTTCGCCGGATTGGGAAACTCCGATCACCAGAGCTCGACTCAAATTTAGTTTGGCGTTATAAAGCGTGTAAACCGAAGGTGCGGAAAGCGAAACCGGAATGCCAGCCGTCACCTCGATCAAGTACCGCCCAAATAGCGAGGCGTTATCCGAACTTCCGCGGGCCACGATGACCACCAGATCGATATCTTTTTTTCCGAGAAAGTCGGCTAGATGTTTGTATTTATTTCGTTCGGCCGCGAGGGTTTGTTCTAGCGCGGCGGGCTGTTCAGCGATTTCCTGGAGCATTAACGACATAGGATTAATATAACATCAGCGTATGACATCGGGAAGTGTGATAATCAAAACTAATACCGGTCTTGCCGCGCTATTTGGTTTCTTTATCGTCCATCTCACGGAGGACAGCATTGATCGCACCGCCGGCCATCAATGCCGAAGCGGTCAGATACAGCCAAAGCATCATAATAATCACCGCGCCGAGTGAACCGTAGGTTTTGTTGTAACTATTAAAAAATCCGAGATAGGTACGAAATCCACTGGTCATCAAGATCCACAATAATATCGCGACGATCGAGCCAGGATTGATCCAATCCCACTTAAATTTCTTAAAATCCGGAAGCAGATTGTAAATGATCTCGCAAACGAGCAACATCACCACTAAAATCGAAAGCCACTGGATCCCGACCAGGACGAGCGGTGACGTCACTCTAAATCCTATTAACTCAATCGCCAACTGGACCAATTGCCAACCATAGAAGACGATCGCCAGGACGACAGTTGTGAGCAATGACACAACCAGCGTAAGCACAAGCGATTGCACCTTTGTGCGTAGAAATGAGCGGGTGTCTTTGATCTCGTAGACTTCGTTGAGCGCCGTTCGGATGGCGTCGACACCCGCCGAAGCGGACCATAGTGCGATCACCAGGCCCAATGTCGCTTTGCCACCGCTGCTATTTTCGACGATCTCATCCACGGTTTTTCGAATTAGATCAAACACGGCATACGGCATCACCTGTCGTAAATAAGAAAAGAGTTCGCCGCGCAAACCTTGAGACGATTCGAGCAAAAGACCGAAAATACTCACCAAAAAATAAAGAAGCGGGAATATCGCAAACGAAAAATAGAAGGCTACCTGTGCTGCACGACTAAAAATATCAGCGTCAAAGGCGCGGTTATAAAGCCGTACAAAGAATTCTTTCCATTTAAAGGCTCGGATCGATTTCATTGGTAAATTCGCGGGACCCGCGGCGAGATCCCGCATGTTATTTCATAGCCGATCGTATTAAGAGACTGGGCCAATTCGCCAGCCTTAATGCCGGGGCCGATCAAAATGACCTCATCGTTAGCCGATACGTCGCGAACATCGGTAACATCGAGCAAGGTCCAGTCCATCGAGATACGCCCCACAACGGGGACATTTTGGCCTCTCAGGATCACTTTACCTTTATTCGAGAGTCCCCGGGGATAACCATCCGCGTAACCGATCGGAACTAACGCGACCAAGGTTTCGCGTTCGGTGACGAATGTTCGGCCATAACCAAGAGTTTCTCCTTTCGGGACTCTTTTTACCTGGCTGATCCGCGATCTGAGCGAAAGTACCGGTTCAAGCTTTGGCCCGTCAATATTCGAAGGCAGTATGTCGTCCAATAAGCCATACAGTGCTCCGCCGATTCGAACCAGATTCCCTCGCGAGTCGGCGTGTCGGATAGCACCGGGTGAATTTGCCATATCGAAACAGGTCGGTGTGTGGCCCGCCCTGTGGAAATTATCGCACGCCTCGTTAAAACGCCGTATTTGCATGGCTGTAAAATTTTCTTCTGCCGGGTTTTCGGCCGCAGCAAAATGGGTAAGCAGGCCGTCGACGCGAAGATTTTTGAATTCAGAAAGTTTTTCGGCAAAAGCGGTGGCCTCCGTATGACGAATGCCCGCCCGACCCATGCCCGTGTCGATCTTAACGTGAATGTCGAGCGTACGATTGCGTTGCCGACTCACTCGATCGAGAGCAGATGCGGTCTGGGCATCGCTAATCACCGGCGTAATATCGTTATCGACAACTAATTCTTCCTGCCCGTCCCAAAATGCACCAAAACACAATATCGGGCGGGTCACACCGGCCGCCCGGATTTCAAATCCTTCCTCGGGCAATGCGACTCCAAACCAATCGACGCCTTCTGATTCGAGTCTTAACGAACATTCGAGAGCTCCGTGCCCATATGCATTTGCCTTCACAACAGCCATGTACTGCGGAACCCGGCCGACGAACTCTTTGGTCGCATGGAAATTGCGGGCGAGTGCGTCGAGATCGACAAATGCTGCTGTGGGACGGTTGACCATATTAATCGATTTTGTTGGTGAGAATCCTCTTGAGGTTACGAGTGTAAGTTATGCTAATTACACTTGTTAACAGACTGCTTAAAGTGTCGCATTAACTCCTAATCCGAAATTACAGAGGAATATTTCCATGTTTTTTTGGCGGGTTTGTGTCGCGTTTGTTTTGGAGCAGTGACAGAGCCCGAATAAGTTTAGGACGAGTAAATTTAGGCTCTATCACCTCGTCGATATATCCCCGTTCGGCGGCAACGTATGGATTTGCAAATTTTTCCTGAAACTCGGCGACCTTAGATTGCCGATACGTCTCGTCGTTTTCGGCGATCTCGCGTTTGAGCAAAACGCCGACAGCTCCTTCG
>JBGTCS010000090.1:0-4287 GCA_041748715.1 Pyrinomonadaceae bacterium
ACAGCGCTGCCGCCGCATCCTCGCGGTGATGATGACCTGCGGCCATTACGACAATTCCGGCGATTTCGCCTACCGGATCGGCCTCCCCGGCAAGAGCGGCGTTGGCGGCGGTGTGCTGACGGTCGCGCCCAATCGGGGCGCAATCGCGGTCTGGTCGCCAGGCCTCAATGATGCGGGCACGTCCACGGTCGGCGGGCTGGCGCTGGAAGCACTGGTCGAGCGCACGGGCTGGTCGGTGTTCGGATAAGTTGCCGGGCCGACGAGGTGCCCGGCAATGGCCTGGAATCTTCGCCGTTTCGGTTAGCGGGCTAGGCTTCGGTCCAAGGTGTTTGAAGAAATTCCTGTTCTTCGATAATCCGAAATTCGATATGTTCGAATGTCAATTCCATTGCGGCGGCGTCGAGCAGCATCTGAAAATCTTTCTGGACACATATTTCGCATCGGACGAGCGGCGAATGATCGCTGACGACCGTCACGGAGCAAGCGAAACGGCCTTCGCCCAAGGGGACGAGACTGGCGTACAAATCCGCAAATCCGCCCTTCGAAACCGAGCGTGCGCATCGCCCCTCCGATAAATCCAGCCAGATTCTGCAATCGGAATCATCGCGTTTGTTGTTCTTTATATGAACGAACAGCCCCGGACACTGCGAAATCCGGACGATGAAGTTCATCGATACCAGGCGAGGCCAGGGTTCCTTTCTGGCAGTTTTGGTAAGCATTCGTTTTATTTCTCCCGGTTGGGAGATCAGCCGAACGCCATGGCGATCCGATGATTTATCGATCTTGAATCCGCTGAGCCGCCATTCCGTCTTGAACTGCTCCAGATCGAAGGAGCGGACCTGGTTTGGGTGCTCGGCGGAAGCGGGGGGCGAGGGTCGACCGAGTAACTTTCCCAGTCCTTTTCCAAGATCGAAGGACAAAGTTTTCGCCCTGTCATCGGTTGCAGCATCGACCGATTGCGCACCGCTTCTGTCCATGGCGTTCAGGACGCGATCGGCAAGCCTATTCCAGCTGAATTCCGTCGCCAGTATTTGCGAATAGGAAGGATCGACCCGGTCGAGAGCATATTGCCAGTCGACGCTATGCCCGAATTCGATATGGTCGAGAGGGTATAGAAGTTCGGACCTCACGAAACCGACAGGAGACACGATAAGCGCCCCGGCCAAGGCGGCTTCGAGCGTCGATAGACCCATGGTTTCGCTATGGGTGACGATGTAAATATCGGTCTTCCGGTAGATCTCGGCCAGTTCCGATTGAGCCACGCGCGCCAGAAAAAGGCGGCGGTCGTCTCCAAATTTCTCGTCTCTTATGTGCGGCGGGCGACTTTCCTCGATCCCGCTCGGGCCCAGAAAAACAACTCGCGCGCGAGTCTTTCCCTTGATTTGCCGATAGCGACCCGCCTCATAGTCGACCGCGAACCGGGTTGCCTCTGCGAGGAGCCGTTCGGTCCAGTCCACCCTGGCGTCGGCATAGTATTTGTGGTCGACAAAAATCGTAAGCGTGTCGTCCGATTTTTCGGGACGGAAGAGCTCCGGGTCGGCGGCCCAGCCGATCCATGCGGACCTGCCGGGACGATGGTTGGTGCTGCGACGGGCGTGCAAAACGAGATCTTCGTCGCCGTCGCCAAGATCGTGATCCGCGATTGTGCAGACAGCGCCTTTGGTATGTTTGCGGACGATTTCGAGAAAATAGGGTTCGCGCCGTTCGAAACCGTTTTGTTCGGTGCAAATAGCGTGATCGTACTCGCCAAGCTCGAGGGCGTCGTACCGCTTGCGTCGTTTCTCTAAATCTTCCTCGGTTATCCCGTCCTTTCCCTTGATGGACATCAGCGAGGCGATACTGTCGACTTCGATTCCCCTCTCCTGGAATTCCCTTGCCAGATTGATCGCATACACCTGCGACGTGGATCGCGCGCCACGCTTGTCGGTCAGGTTTTCGAGATCGATTACCGATCCCGACGCTATCAATATTTTCACTCTTCACCATGATTTTTGATGCAATTTCGCATCGGATGATGGCAGACTTTTGTCCTGAAACCAACATCCCGAGGAAGCGGCAGCAAGGCATTTTTTGACACTGGGCGGAAATCTTCGCGGTAAATACCGTGTCGATTATCGTCATGTCTTGCCAGTTGCCACACCAATTGCCCGACCAAGGTAAAAACTGGTATCAGACAACTTAATGCCGGGTCAGGAACTTAGCGGGGCATAAACGTCGTTGGGCTCTGAGACCCACCCTGTTATTTGACTGAAGGTACTTCGGGCTACTGACCAGCTTAGAGAATAGAAGTCGATCATTTCGCCCAAGGCATCTTCATCATAATAATAGGGATAGTTTGAGGTTGGCACATTCGGAAAATCTGCGTCCCGGTTAACAGCAGTGCCATTATAATGATTTCGATCAGCCCATGCAAATTCGTCATCGTCATTTTGAAAATCAGTATCGATAGACTGGTACTCAATGCCACCGCCTGATAGCCAAGTTCTAAAAAGATTTTGCTCGATGAAAGAGCGCGTAAATTCGCGCGGATCAATAGCTCTGTCGCCCCAAGCCTCAAACAAATTATTGTAAAAATGAAAATATCCGGAGTTAAACCGCGGCATCCGGAGATGCCCTCGATAAAAGTGATTTCCGGATACGGTTATGTAAAGACGCCAGTCAGTATCAAAATGATTGGCGTTATTGATCCAATATAGACTATTGGCACCTATTAAGATAGATTTTGAAGATTGATAAAATTCATTACCGGTGATAGAAATATAGGCATTGCGATTCGCAGATGGGCGCGTGATTCCGATACATTCATCGCCACAAATGTAGAACTGAGATCTGTTAATCCATATGGCATCATAACTATTCAAATGCGATAAAAGCGTCGGATTCTCTTTGTCATTTTCATCTTTAGGATAGTTATTAAATACGCTGATTTGATCGCCGAAACAAGATTGATACAGTACTGGTTGGCTCGGAGAACCAGATCTATACTGCCGGAATATTAAATGAGATATAATTACGTTACTGGTGTTTGCAATCTCAAGAATACCACTATCGTGCTCCAGAGGCTCGCCATTCGCGTTCTTTTTAACATCACAGCTCTGGCCGTTCTCCGTAACTACATGGTTTGACCAATTATATTGACGAGTTAGAGCCACTACTCTGGGCCTTCCTTGGGAATCCTGGCCAGCCCGCCCATCAATAGTTACATCACCGTCTGTAATTCGGAGCCGCCTTTTCAAGTTAAATCGAGCGATAATCCGTCCGTCAGTGAGAGATTGGTTAAAAAGACTGGGGCTAAAAACAATCCACCGTGGTCCTTCAATTTCTTCTAACACATACCGCAGTGTGTTGGGAATTACAGGCTCGTTTTTGGTTGTATCGTAGTCTCTTTTATCGCTGACAACATACAATGTGCCGTTCAGTCCGCCGAAGGTGTCACGACCGAAGCCTTCTCTCTGGTTCAAAAGATTTGAGGATGTCACCGTCACAGATTGGCCAGCGGTCGGGAGGGTGGCAATTAGCGCGACAAGTAACGCATGGAAAAGTTTTGAAACCATTGGTATATCCCTGTTTCAAGCCCTCTTTCTCTCCTGCCTATCATAGTTCGGGACAAATTTGAAGCTACAATTTTTTGGCATCGTCGGCAGTAAGATCGATCGTTAGACGGAAGAGGAGTATGATGAGGTGGCGCAAATGTTGATCGATGTCGGTTTTGCGAGTGGCTAAAAAATGCCCTATCGCGGCGTGAATGCCAAATTCCACCGCTTCGAGCGATAAGGCTACGCCCATGAACCAGATCGATTACGACGCGCTGTTCCCCGGCTTGGCACCGCTTCTCGCTCGACAAATTGCTGGGTCGGACGATCTATTTTCACGGCGTCCGGCGATCGCGACCGCTCGATACCGATCTCGGCGACAGGCAGTTTTTTCACCCGGCGGAAGAATATCTCGCGCATCAGGATTTCGGTGACGAACCGATGGAACCGTATCGCCAATCCAGCCTCGCCTATTTCGGGAAACCGAACGCGCTCTATTCCTACACCTATAATGAGACCGCGGCTTCTGACACGATGGCATCGCTCGATCCGGGAGACAAAGTCACCGTGACCAAATTTCCGCACAGGATCGAACTGACAGTCGAGGAGGTCACCACACCCGAAAACGGCGCGAGCTCGATCCGCTTTGCCGGAGAGATACCGGAGGAAATTCTGAAACAGGACAATCAGGAATGGCAGATCGCCGGTACGCGCCGGCCATTCGGCATCGGCAAATTCCGGCTGGGCCGCCAAA
>JBGTCS010000091.1:0-8870 GCA_041748715.1 Pyrinomonadaceae bacterium
CTAAACGCAGCCGAAAATATTTTGCAAGCCGGGTTTCAAAATATTAAACAAAATCTCTGCGAAACCCCGCATCCCCCTCAGCGGCCTCCGCGTTTGATCAAACTTTTAACGCTGAGAACGCCGAGCTTTCGCCGAGTACGCCGAGGCAACGATATGTTAAAATTTCAAAATACTTATGGACGACCACAGCGAAGAAGAAGTGCTAATTGAATTCGGCAAACGCATCCAGCGTTGCTACGGCTGCTTTATTGCATATCACCTAAAAGATATGTACCTCGGCGAAGACGTCACCTTCTTCTGCGACTACTGCAAGGATGAGAACATGTTCCATTTTGACCAGTTCTCAAAACTTCTTGATATCGCCAAACTTAACGAGGTCACGGGCGAGCATCACCATTAAACTGAACCGTAAAGGCAACTATCGTTATAGAATCGCAGACACCAGACCTCGATGCAAATCTATTTTGTGCATATACGAGATAAATAGTTATTCCCCAAAAGCAACTCGCTAACCGCCACGGCCGTCTCAATATGAAACTCGGGATAGATTCATATGCGGACGTCTCCACATCATTCGTTTGATTCTGCCATCTCCTTTCTTTCAGTTGAAAGAGCGGTAAGAGTCGCGAGCGACGGGCTCCGAATTTGCGTCCGAGAAAAAGATCCGTCAAAACGAAAAAAGCCCTGAACGTCACCTGCAATGACTCTCAGGGCTTGCTTGTTCCTAACGGCCTTCGTCCTTTCTCGGCTGCCCTCTGACCGGGAATTAAAACTTTTTCGGGAATGCATTATCAGCAGGCTGTATTAGACGCGAAAGGAAATAGAATTATGATTAAAGTTCGCTTTATATTATGTTTTGTCGGCTTAACGCTCGTCTTCTTTATAACCACCTTCTCTCAGACTTCCGCTAACCCGAAAGGTTTTATTATCGGGCAGATTACCGAACGCATTAGTGGTCAGCCGATTGCGGGTGCCCATATCGGCGCCAGCGGAAAAGGCGAAACGACGAGTGACGCTGATGGGAAATATCTTTTGCCGATTGAATCGGGCGTTTATGATGTCCGCATTTTTGCTCAAGGTTTCGCGGCGATAATCAAAAATCAAATCGGCGTAACCGGAAGACGCAACACCGTTTTGGATATCCGACTCGATATAGCGATTAGCGAAAATGTAGAGGTCAGGAGCGAGATCTTTGCGGAAAATGCTGAACAGATCGTCAGCAATACGACCTTGAGTCGAGAAGAGATCCGGCAAACGCCCGGCAGCGGGGGCGACCCTTTGCGGGTTATAAATTCGTTGCCGGCTGTCAGCGCCGCTTCGGCGGAATTTGCCGCTTTGATTGTGCGCGGCGGGACGGCAGAAGAAAATCTGACGTTTATTGACAACATTCCCGTCGGCGATTTTACTTATTTTACCGACCAATACGACAGCGGACGTGGCGGACGGGCCTCGATTCTGGCTCCCGATGTTTTTGATACTTTGGAATTTTCGGCTGGTGGTTTTGGCGTACGTTACGGCGATAAAATGTCGTCCGCTCTCGATATTCATATTCGGGAGCCAAACCGCAGGAAAGTTCAAGGCGTGATCTTCGTCGATTCGGGAACGGCCGGCGCCAGTGTTGACATTCCGTTTGGGAAACGTGGGGGCTGGTTTTCGTCGGCACGACGCAGTTATATTGATGTCGCGTTTGACCTCGCGGGTCTTGCTGATCAAGGAATTATCGGTTTTCCGCGCACTTTTGATTTTACGAACAAGATTGTTTACGACCTCGCTCCGCGCCAAAAACTTACTTTTACCGCGCTGAATTTTTTCGAAACTTTTGACCAATCGCAAGACCAGGCGAATAATATCGATCGTCGAAACGACCGTTTTGAAACCAGACGCACTTCGCAGCGCAACATCTTCGGCGTAACCTTGTCGTCCATCATAGGCACGAAAACTTTGGCTCAAACCACGGCTTGGGTTAATACGGCGAAAAATGACGGTACATTTATTCGCCCGGATTTTTTAGGAACTTTGCAACGCTCACGCAACTTGCGCGATTCCCAGATCGGCATCAAGGAAGAATTGACATCGGCAATTTCCCGAAAAATTCAATTTGCCGCTGGTGGGGGGTTATATTTTGACCGCGCTAATTATTCTACGTTTGAAAATAGCGGACGATTTAACAGCCCGTTGGAAGAGGAATTTAACGCCGTGTCCCGTGAAAACCGGCTCGAACTCGGCACCCAAACTTCGGCTTACGTCTATGCACAAGCGACCTGGCGCATTACGCCGCGTTTTTCAATGACGCCGGGCGTTCGGCTCGACCGTTACGGAATCACACGGGAAACGCTGGCAAGTCCACGATTTTCAGCCAAATTCCAAGCGTCCTCAAGAATCGCCTTGACGTTTGCAGCCGGTATTTATCGTCAACCACCGAGTCTGTTTGTGCTTTCGCTCACTCCGAATAACCGCAACTTAAAGACACAAAATGCCACGAACGTTATCAGCGGCATCGAATGGCTCGTTCGCGAAGATCTTCGTTTACGCGTCGAGGCGTATCAAAAAAATTATGACAATTTGATAGTTCAGCCGCTACGACCAACTCAGAACTTTGTACGGGACGGAAATTTTTTCAATTCCGGCGAGGGCAGAGCTCGTGGAATGGAAATTTCGGCGCAAAAGTCCTTGAGTGGTTTGTTTTCGGGGCAGGCAGCTTATGCTTACGTCAATTCGCGGCGCCGAGTTGATCCCGACGGCGTCGAATTTACATCGGATTTCGAGCGTCGCCATCAACTGACTTTAATCGGTATTTCCAGATTTTACGGTTTCAGCGTCGCGGCAAAATATCGCCTCGCCAGCGGTTTGCCATACACCCGACGCACGCCGATTCAGATTTTTCCAAATACTCCCTTGTTTATACAGCGAATTGAGAGCAGCCAGGATATCAACGCTCGTCGTTTATCAAATTTTGCAAGTTTGGACGTTCGGGTGGAAAAGCGTTTCAGCTTCAAACGCATTTCATTTGCGCCATATATTGATTATTTCAACATCACCAATCACGACAGCATCGTCGAACCGAACTATGAATTTTATCAGCGGACGCCGCAGTTTTTGCGAGAAAACCGACGCTTCCCGATTTTTGGGTTGCGGTTCGAATTTTAGTTAGGATCCAAATATGCATTTTTTTAAAAAATGGCTTTTTACTTCCGCTTTAATCGGATTGTTTTCGATGATCGGTTTTACGCAAGAACCGACGCCAACGCCGCCCGACGAATCAGTAAAAATCATTACAGAAGAAGTCAAACTAAACGTTATGGCCCGGAATCGCTCCGGGAAATTTGTCCCGACGCTGACGCCCGATGATCTGTTGATCGTCGAGGAAGGAACGCCGCAAACCATCACGAGCATGCGCCGCGTTCCGGCGAACGTCTTGTTTTTGCTCGACACCGGCGGCGATCTTACTTTTGCTAAGAGCGTCGCTCTGACGAGGCTAACATCGAAGATCGTTATCGATAATCTGTCTGCCGAGGATATGATCGCCGCCATCCAATATTCTGACAAAATTGAGGTCGTTTCCGATTGGTCAGCGGATCGGGTGAGTGTATTTGAGAGTCTGGATAAACGGCTTTTTCCGGGCAAGCGTTCGAGGCTTTCGGATGGCTTAAATGCCGTTGTTGAACTTTTTAATTCGCGAGCTTTGGAAAATAGGCATTTGGTACTTATCTCAGACGGACTGGAAAGCGTAGCGGACGAGGCGGCCCGACTGACAGCGTTGCAAAACATTCTCGCTGCAAACATAACCATCCACGTAATAAGTTATACACAGCTTGAACAGCAGCGCGGGCGAGAATCGTCCAAGAGGATAAATCTTGGCAAAGGCGATACAAAGCCGCGTGTTCCGGAATATATATTTGAGGATTTATTGAGATCCGTTCCGACGAAATCCCCTTACGTAAGAGTAGACATGCGTCGCTTCATCAAATCAATGAATGAGTCTCAACGGATCGTAATTCTTACCCTGGATAATCAACGCCTAAAATATATTCGAGGCAAAATTCTGTCCTGGGGCAATAGCGAAACCACTTTGCAGACCTTGGCTGAGGACACCGGCGGTTTGTTTCACGCCCCGGAAGAGCCGGCTACCATGCTAACTTTTGCTCTGGAGATCGCCGGAGCTATCGACTCACAATACGTAGTCACCTACTCGCCCACCAACCCAATGGCCGACCTGGATGGGACCCAAAGCCGAAAAGTGCGCGTCGGTACGCATTGTGACGGCATAGAAATTCGATCGCGGCAAAAACTGGTTTTCAGATAACAGGTAAATTCGTATACAGCAGGCCGAAGGAAACAACACTTGGTTCCGACCTGTGTTGCCCTTGGACCTGCATCGCTTTCTGTAGTTTTTGCATAGCTGGATGGCTCGATAGTGTATATGTTTAGAGACTTGGAATTGGCGATTTGGATTTGCCTTTGAAATGGTAGAGTTTTTTCAGATGTTCTATAATAATGACCGGAAATTAAACCTATTCTCTATCGACTTTTTTACGAAGTTCCGCTACGGAGGTTTACATGGACAGCATTATTCCCATTTTGTTGATTCTGGCTTTTTTCGGGGTTAGCTTTTTTATCGGACGATTTCTCAATCGACAATTGCGTGTCATAGTGTCGTTGGCCGTTATGGGCTATTTTCTGGTAATGTTCCTCGTCGATGGAACCTTAAAATATAAATATTTGCTCTTTGCACTTCTCTCTTTTGGTTTCGCACTGCGACTAATCAGATCGCCCGAGAGAATAAACAAACCCAATGAAGGACCATAGTCCATTCTTCCTTGCCCCATCAAAATGATATCGGCAAAATGGGTTTGCTGGGCTAATACCTCGCGGTTGCGGGCATGCTCTCTCACCTCAGACGAAGACTTGTAATTGCGTGGTTACTTGCCCGAAGTCAGGAGATGAATTCGAACCGGAAGGAGGAGGAGCTAGATGAAGTAGCGAGGAGGAACAAATATGAAAGATAAAAGATCTTACAAATTCAGCAAACTGCTTTTAATTCCGATTTTTGCTGTAGCACTTACGGCATGGGCATTAATGCCGAGGAGTGTACCATTAAATAGGGTAGTCAGTGCTGGCTGCACAATTAACGGCAAAGCCACGTATATCGACGGTGTGCCTACTTGCGATTGCACTATGTCAACAATGAATACCTGTGCATGCGTGGTTACCTGCCCACCCAAGCCTGGGGATGAATTCGTACCGGAGGGAGGAGGAGCTAATTAGGCTCTTCGAAGTTGATCCGTGGCTTATACGATTGAACTTTTCCAGTTTTGGAAAATTTTAGTTGCATAAGCCATATTTGGCCTAAAGCCGACGCTCTAGATTGTGGAGAAATAGGATGATACATACAAAAATCTTAAGATTTCAAGGTTTACTCTTTATTTCGTTTGCGGTGATGATAGGATTTGCCCAGGAAAAAAATGTCCCGAATAAAGAATCGTCTGAGATTGTAAAGGCTGCGCAATCCGTGCCAACTCCCGATTTGAAACAAACTGCCATCGAAGCCATTAATAACGAAACAGATCGTGCGAAAGATTATGATTATTTAAGAGACCGAATTACGATTTGGACACGAGCGGCCGATATTATTTGGGATATAGATTCTGAGAAAGCCCGCAAGCTGCTTCGCGATTCTTATTCCCTCACGAAAGACGCAGTTGCCATAAAATCCGACAAGGACAGTAAGTTTATCATTGGACTTAAAAATGACAATCTGCAACGAAAGCTAAAGACCGAAATCCTCTTTATAGCTCAAAAGCGCGACGCAAAATTAGTCAAAGAGTTGATTGATTCTTTTGAGAAAGAAGATGCCGAGCAGCTTGAGAAATTTCGTAATTCGCCAACACTTTTTGGCAGCAGCAGCTTTTCAAAGCGCCAACTTGCAGCTCTTGCCGCAATTTTGGCTAAGACCGATCCAAAAAAGTCAGTCGAATATGCGATTGCGAGTTTGGGCTTCGGAGTTCCGCAGGAATTTAATGAGGTCTTCAAATCCCTTTTGGCGTCAAATCGCACCATTGCCGGAGAATTGTTTTCCGAAGCTACCAGTCATTTTTTGTCGGATAATTCATTAAATCTTTACGATGGCCTGATTTTAAGCGGCTATTTGAGCCTAACGCAAATTTCGGATTCGGAGCAGGAAACCGCCCGGCGTTTATTGGTGGGAGCCTTCCTGCGAGAACAACGCGTATGGCATTCCATTCGTGAACAGCGCCTAACTGACCAAGGTTTACCAGAAGTTGTTCTGTCAACAAGTCAGAGCTTACATTGGCTGTTTCAAATTTATTATCCCGAACGAGTGGGAGAGGTCGAAAGTTTTATTCGCCAGGTATCATTGACGCTCTCGAAACCAGCGGATTTTGCAGATGAAAAGATTTCAGAGTCAAAATCCTCTAATGACGCCGAGGCGCTTTTGGAACTGGCTGAAAAGGAAAACAATATAGAAAACAAAAACGCTCTTTATCTCGAAGCCGCGCTGGCCTTTGCCAAAAGAAAGAGTTTTGTCCGGGCGCTTAGCGCCGCCTCTAACGCAACCGATGAAACAAAAAGAATGGCGGTCGAGAACTATATTCGCAGGCTGCAAGCCGAACATCTTGTTGAATCTAAGGAGTTTAACGAAGCCAACAAGGTTATCGAAAAGATACAGGAGCCTGAACTACGAGCCGAGACGGTAGTGATCTTTGCAAAAAAGGCCCGGGCGGAGAAGCAGGACCAAGCGGCAACACAGATTTTGATCGACACCCAAAAGTTTCTGGAGAAATCGTTCAGCTCTATACAAGATGCTCGTGCATACCTTTGGCTTGCGTCAGCTTATACGTCCTTTGATCCGCTTTTGGGTTTTGATTTAATGGGTTCGGCAATCAAGCGCGCAAATCAGGCAAAAGATTTTATTGAACTAAGCTCATCGCCTAAAATAATCCACTTGGGCGGAAAATCCAATCAAGCCGTTATTATCGGAGACTCGAAGGGCGATTTTCGGCCGGGTTTTAAATCTCTCGCTAAGCAAAATCTTACCCAGACCCTATTATTAGCCGAGAATTTTGAAAATAAGTTTCTGCGAGGAATTGCGGTTCTTGCAAGCGCCTCCGCCGTTATTGAAGAAGAAATAAGAAAAGAAAAAGCGGCAAAACAGAAATCGCAAATCAGATGAAGGAAAACCCATCAAAATTACTATGGTCGACCTCTTTTTAACATAAGCAGATAGTCCGCCTTTTCTTTTATCCGATGCCGCTGTTACGATTGCTCACTTTATCGGACGTTTAAAGTACAGAACCTTTTGCTCACCCGATGTATAGTTAAGAAAAGTTCCTTCTCCAACCATTTCCCATCCTTCATTTCCAAGCTTGGCGACAGCTTTGGCCATTACACTGTCGGCCGCCTTATTGAGACTGGCCGAACTGGTTCCTTGTACTTTTTCAGGACTAGATTCCCCGTCGCGCGCGTAGTAAATCATTGCCGTCCCTGTATATTTACCGAAACTCCCCGAAAAGATGTTGATAGGCACAACGGAACAAAACTCCCATCTCTTTATATCCGCTCTGCTTTCCTCATTGACCTGCGCCTGAACCGAATGGGATGTGGAGAGGGAACTCGGCACCATTCCGCCCCAAAACATCGAAGAAATAACAAAAACTCCCACTGGCAAATACAGTCCTTTTTTCATGAAATTGTGCTCCTATTTGTTTGTAAGCCCAAGGCTCCATCCCTATAACGCTCTCGGAGACCAGAAGTGCCAAATTTTAGTGTTATTGGCAATTCAGATGTCTTGGCCTTAAAATCAAGTCATGGCAGAAAGCGACGCACGTGGAAAAAGACAAACCTTTACAGGTCTGGCTACGCATTTGAGTCGACTTCCGGCTGATAAGGGTAGAGTCTCATTGGAAATAAGCGCGGCGCTGGCCGGGGTTTCACTGCGTGTTAGCCGCGAGTTTGTCGAGGCGGTACCTGCGGCGGCGAAGATTCTTTCGGCGGACGATCTGCGTCATTGGGGCGAGCTTGGGCGGCGGCTGGCGATGGGTAATGCTGAAACGGGAGCCGCATTTTTTGGGCGCGGCGTTGCCGATCTGGAAAATGTTCCTGAGGCGGCCCGCTCCGCGCTTTTTGAGATCTGCACGCGGCAATTGGTTCTTTCCAGCTCAATCGCTCTGAAAACCTTTAACCTTGTTCCGCAGATCGCCGCTCAGATGGATGATCACGCTCTGCTTACGAGTGTCCTTACGCTTGCCGCCGAGATCGCCCAGCGGTCGGCAAAACACAGTTCTGAATTTATCGAAAACACGCCCGCCGTCGCCCGTTCCCTGGCCCGCTTTGACGATGATAAAAATGATGTCGCGGCCGCAGTGCTGGCTCTTGCGACACAATTTGCAAACCGAACGGGCGGCATGACGGCCGACCTCTGGTCGAACCTGCCTGATTCGCTCGACAAGGTGACGTCGCAGAACGCAATACTTTTGATGGAGCGAGGCGGCGAATTTCTAGAATTTGGCGGCAGCGTCACCCTGCATTTTGTTTCATCCGGGAGCGATGTGCTTTCGGCAACGGACGCTGCGTTTGACGATTGGTGTGCTCTCGCCCGCTCGATCGCCCGGCAGGGGAATGCGGTTCTGATCTCGTTTCTGCGGGCGACGCCAAAGTTTTTTGGCACATTCCGGCAAAAGAAGACCGGTGACCCGTTTGCTGACGTCATACAGATTTTGCGCCTGACGGCAAAGATCGCCGAAACGGATGCGGAAAGCGCACTCGCCGCTTTTCGCTCCAGCTCGGGCGTTCTGAACCGCGTCACGATCGAGCAGTTTGAACAATGGGTTGAAAAGGGTCTGAACGATCTCGAA
>JBGTCS010000092.1:0-3834 GCA_041748715.1 Pyrinomonadaceae bacterium
CCGGCGGCTCCGGTGGCGGCGGCTCGGCCGTGCAGCCCGTATCCCGATAGCTCATCAACCGCCATTTGCGATTTTAAAAGCCGCTGCGATTCCTTTTCGTCAAAAAAGTGGTCGTCGACGGGAGTCAATGTTAGAGCCGAAAGATCCGATGACCGGATCGGCTGTTTTTCCTCGAAGAGCAAAGCCGAAGCGTTTGTCTGGGACGATCCAAATGCAGCCGTGACGAGTTTTTCCAGCGATCTCGGATAGAGCAGTTCGCGCGGCGAATACGCTTCGATCTCATCTCTGATCTTTTGCCAAGAATCGTGTCCGGTGATCTCTGTGGCGGAAAAACGCCCGGATGACGTCTCGAGAAATGCCGCACCAAAGGTATCGCCGGTGCCGCAAACGGATGCGAGATAAACCGAATCTTTCGCCTCGGTCAGCTGCGGGTCGATCGCGGTTCCCGGTGTTATCACTCGGACAACTTCTCGTTTTACAAGCTTTACGCCTTTCGCGGGCGCTTCGGTCTGGTCGCAGATAGCGACCCGGTAGCCTTTTCGGACAAGGCGGGCGATATAGTTCGAAGCCGCATGATGTGGAACGCCGCACATCGGAACCGGATTTGGCGAATCTTTGTGCCGGGCCGTCAAAGTGATCTCGAGTTCGCGCGAGCCAACTATCGCGTCCTCGTTGAACATCTCATAAAAGTCACCTAGCCGGAAGAACAGGATCGTTCCCGGATACAGCTTTGTGATCTCCAGATATTGCCGACGCATCGGCGTTTGGGTTTCCATTTTTGCTGTTATTCGTGCGATTCAGCGTTTAGCTAAAATGCCTTGACATTCAAAGCTTGTGTTTCCAAAGCAATATTCATTTGTTATTATTGACGATTGCAAAAGATACGTTTCAGACATTCTGAAACGGCCTTAAATTCAAGTAGGAAAAATGTTTGTGCAGGTCAACGGCGAACTCATAGGCTTTAATATTATGAGAAATATGAAAATATTACTTGCGATGGCGGTTATCGCAGTTTTTGCAGCTAAATCAATGACCGCTCAGACGCCCGACGATATAGTATCGCCCAAGCCGGCCGATGCTTTGATCGCGTCGAGTGCCGCCAAGGACGACCGCTATCGGATCGGATTTCAGGACGTTTTGGATATACAGGTTTTTCGCCATTCGGATCTGAATCAAAGGGCTCCGGTTAGTCCAAACGGCACGATCCAGCTTTTTCGTCTTGATAGACCGATCATCGCGATATGTAAAACCGAACGCGAGCTGGCGGCCGAGATAGCGGCCGCGTATAAAGAGAAATTCATTCGTGATCCGCAAGTAAATGTTGTTGTTGCCGATCAGCGGTCGCAGTCGGTTGCGGTCATCGGTTCGGTCGAAAAACCGGGTAATTTCTTTGTCAACCGTCGAGTCCATTTGCTCGAATTGCTCGCTATGGCGGGCGGCCCCAACAAGGAAGCGGGAACTCGGTTGATCGTGGCCAGGACCGGCAGCACCTCGAATTGCCAGGCGTCGGATGATGTGGCGGACGATGATCTGATCGCGGTCGTCGATCTTAAAATCCGGGATATTCAAGAAGGTAAACAGACATTCTGGATGCAGCCGGGTGATGTTGTTTCGGTTTTGGACTCGGATATCATTTACGTTTACGGCAACGTAAATCGACAGGGTTCGTACAAGGTTCGGGAGCCGATCACATTGACTCAGGCGATCGTCTCTGCCGAAGGGTTAAAAGGAGCGGCCAACAAGGATCGGATTCGTATTTTAAGGCAGAAGCAGGGAAGCTCCGAACGCGAAGAATTGGTTTTTGATCTCAATCAAATTGATAAAGGAAAAGTAAAAGATCCGTACCTGGAACCAAACGATATAGTCGCTGTCTCTGAGGACAAGATCAAGTCGATCCTTCTCGGGTTGGCAAACTCAATAAAAGGATCAGTGCCAAGTGTGATCTATCGTCTGCCGACGCCATAAATTGTGGTCTATGAAAGATTCGCGCGAAATTATTCGAAATCCGCTGAATGAAACCGAACTCGATCGCGAGTTCGACTCTCAAATCTCCGCGGTCGGTCAGTATCCGTCGTATCGGGACATTCAGCCGGGCGAAGGTTTTCAGCTTGTCGATTATTGGCGCGCGATCCGCAAACGTTTATGGCTGGTGGTCGGGATTGTTGTGTTGATCACGACACTGACCGCCATTTACATGGCACGAAAGCCCGATATATACCAGGCCCGATCGATGGTTCAGGTCGATCTGGAACAGATCAACCCCGACCTCGTTACCAGCGACCGGCAGCGTCCGATCACCAATGCCGATCCGGCATATATCAACACGCAATTACAATTGCTCGGAAGCGATTCGCTTCTGCGGCGTGTGATTAAAGAGCATAATCTCGACGCCAACAAAGAGTTTCAGCAGTCGAGGGCCGAAGATTCGGTCTCACCGGTAAGATCTATCCTGAGATCGGTTGGCCTCGCTACGGATGATAGCGACCGGAAAGCAAATTCAGAATCGGTCGCTAGTTTGACGACCCATTCAACGCTTGCGTCTTCGGAGGAGATAGCTGAGGCCATCCGGCTCGCGCCCTATGTTGAGTTGATCAAGAAAAATCTGGATACCGAGCCGATCCGCGAATCACGCACAACGGTCAAAGATACGCGCCTGATTGCGATCATGTATCGGCATACCGATCCGGCTTTGGCTGCGTTTGTCGTCAATGCGATTGCGGAAACATTTACCATTTTAAATTATGAGAAACGGACCGGAACCAGCCGCAAGACGAACGACTTTCTACAGGAACGTATTTCAAACCTTCAGGCGGATATCCAGCGGGGCGAGGAAAACTTAGTCAATTCAACCCAAAACGCCGGCATCCTTAAAACCGAGGGCGAGCAGACTATTGTCATGGACCGGCTCAGCGGACTAAACCGTGACCTTCTGGTAGCCGAAAACGAACGAAAAAATGCCGAGGCAAATTATCTGACCGTCAACAATTCGCCGGATAAGGTAAGATCACTGGCCGAAACTGAGGTGAACCGGTTTACGACCGAACAGGAAAACACCATTCGTTCTCTCCAATCCGACACGCTGAAAAAGATAGCCGACCTGCGAAACGCCCGGATCGACCGACTCCAGCTTTTCGAAGAGGGAGCACCCGAGATCAAACAGATCGACGCTCAGATCAAAAACTATGAGGATTCGCTCGATAAAGCGGTTGGGAAGTTTCGAGTTGACCTCGAATCCTTTCGTCAACGGACAACACGGCAATTGCTCGAAAACTTGAGGACCAAATACCTTCAGGCAAAAGACAAAGAAGACAAGATCCGCGTTGATTTTGACCGGCAAATTAACGAAGCTCAGGGCCAAAAACTGGGCGCCATAAATATCAGGCTGCTCGAACAGAACATAGAATCAAAGAAAGGATTCCTCCATGATCTAACGAAGCAGGTAAGCGGAAACGACGTCGCCTCACAGGGCACCGACAATAACATCAGCGTCAGCGAAATCGCGATACCGCCAAAAACTGCGGTTTCGCCGCGGCGTCTTACCACCGTATTTGCAGCTCTGTTTTTATCCACCTTGTTTGGAATGGGCCTTGCTCTTTTCCTTGAGTATTTGGATGACACGATCCGCACTACTGACGAGATCGAAACCTATCTCCAGTTGCCGGCTCTGGCAGCGATCCCGTCGATCGATTCGGTTCCGAAGCGAAAGCTTTTGCTTGTCGGGGGCGATGCCGGTGAGGAAACACCTTTATCACCGCTGTTGATCTCAGCCGATTCGCGATCCTCTCTTGCCGAAGCGTATCGGCATTTACGCACTTCGATCCTGCTTTCGACGGC
>JBGTCS010000093.1:0-20965 GCA_041748715.1 Pyrinomonadaceae bacterium
TGACTACCTGGCTGACGACAAGCTCGCCAAGGCAGAACCAACCTCCGCCGAAGACCCGCTCATTATCCTCTACACCTCCGGTACAACCGGCAAGCCTAAGGGAATTGCTCACACGCATGCTAGTTTTCCGATAAAGGCCGCGCAGGATATGGCGTTTGGGACGGATGTCGGTCGGGGCACGCGGATCTCCTGGTACACGGACATCGGCTGGATGATGGGGCCTTGGCTGATCTACGGGGCGTTGATAAATGGTGCAACGATCTGCATCTATGACGGAGCTCCCGATTACCCGACGCCCGATCGAATGTGGGAATTCTGCGCTAAACATAAGGTCGAGATTCTGGGCATCTCGCCAACGCTCATCCGTTCGCTCGCCGCGAACGAAGATCGGAGTGCGGACACTCTTGTCCGCACGTCTCCCTCTTCAAAAACTAAAGTAGCCGAAAAAGAAATAGAAAAAGAAGTACAGGCGGACAAGAGTGTCCGCACTCCGTTTGAGCGGCGAGGCTGGCATTCGCGCGGCAATCTTCCCCACTTTGACGGAGAAGTAACACAGCTCATCACCTTTCGCTTAGCTGACTCGCTGCCAAGAAAAGTGATCGAGCGAATAAAGGCTGAGCTCGAGCTGGAAAATCGCAGCAGTGATTCGAGAGAATACAGAATTCGCGTCGAGAACTATATTGATCAGGGAGCCGGCAAGTGTATTCTTCGCGATCCGGCGGTTGCGGCGATCCTCGAAGAAACGATCCTACGCGAGCACGGCAATAGCTGTGTAATAAGGGCGTGGGTGATCATGCCGAACCATGCTCATCTTCTGTTGCGGGCCCGCGACGGATTTGATCTCTCGGGCATAATGCAAAGGATAAAAGGCGTTTCAGCTCGCAAAATCAATAAACATCTGGGTCGAAAAGATTCTGTCTGGCAAGCCGATTATTTCGACCGATTTATTCGCGACGAGGAACATTTCGCTAAAGCTGTTCGATATATACACAAAAACCCAGTAAAGGCAGGACTTTGCGAATCGCCAGAGGAGTGGAGCTTTAGCAGTGCAAATGAGGGAGCAATGGCTTTGCGGAGTGCGGACACTCCTGTCCGCACGGCTCTTTCTTCGATGACATTGGAAGAACAAAGACTGGCGGACAGAAGTGTCCGCCCTCCGTTCCGCCCTCCGTTCGAGCGTCACGATCTCTCTTCGCTTCGCATGTTCGCCTCGACCGGCGAGCCTTGGAATCCGGCTCCATGGTGGTGGCTTTTTGAAAAAGTCGGCAATTCGAAACTTCCGATCATCAACTACTCGGGCGGCACTGAGATATCGGGTGGGATTTTGATGGGAAACCCGCTGCTGCCGCAGAAACCGTGTTCGTTCCCCGCACCTTGCCCTGGAATGGATGTCGATATTCTAGATGAAAATGGCGAACCGGTCGGCCCCGGCGAGGTCGGCGAACTTGTCATCAGGCAGCCGTGGATCGGTATGGCCCGCGGATTTTGGCAGGAAAAAGAGCGATATCTCGACACGTATTGGCGGCGGTTCAAAGACATCTGGGTCCACGGCGATTTTGCGATGCGGGACAAAGACGATCACTGGTTTATCCTCGGCCGCTCAGACGACACGCTAAAGGTCGCCGGCAAACGCGTCGGCCCGGCCGAGGTTGAAAGCATTCTTGTGTCGCACCCCAAGGTTATCGAAGCCGCCGTCATCGGAGTCCCCGACGAGGTCAAGGGAACGGCAATGGTAGCTTTTGTAGTACGGAGTGTGGACACTCCTGTCCGCACGGATCCGATCCACGTCACGGCTGAGGCGATAGAACCGACACGAGCGGACAAGAGTGTCCGCTCTCCGCTCGAACAGGAACTCAAATCCCTCGTCGCCCGCGACATGGGCAAGCCGCTCGCTCCGTCAAAAATTCATTTCGTCTCCGCTTTGCCAAAGACTCGCAACGCGAAAGTAATGCGTCGCGTCATACGGTCAGCTTATTTGGGCGAAGACCCGGGCGATCTCTCATCGCTCGAAGACCCGAAAACCGTTGAGGAGATTAAGAAATTAAAGAATTGAAGATATTCACCATAGGCCACGGTCGGCATCCGTTTGCATATTTCCGCGATCTGCTCAGACAGCACGAGGTCGAGTTTCTTTGTGATGTGCGTTCGTTTGCTCGGTCGCGGTGGCCGCAGTTTAATGGCGGGGTGTTGCAGGAACTGCTCAATGAAAATGGTATCGGTTACGAGCATCTGCCCGAATGTGGCGGCAAATTTTCGCCCGATTTCGTCGAGATCGCCAAAGGTATTGACCGAATCGTCGAGATCGCCTCGGATCTTAGAACCGTGATGATGTGCTCCGAATCAAAACCGCTCACCGCTCACAAGATCCCTCGTGCCAATTGCCACCGCGTCGGACTTCTCGCCCCGATGCTCCGGGCAAAAGGACTGGATAAAGTAATTCACATCTTGGCGGACGGCGAACTGATCGAATTCGACGAATCGACCGTGCCCTCAATTTGGTGACATTCTGAGCCGATGTCTCGAGTGGCTTTCAATTGCTCGATTGAGCGAAGTGGCAAGTTTCGAGATAATGCTCATACGAATCGCTGGAATTCTAGCTTATTACCATGAA
Organism: Pyrinomonadaceae bacterium; assembly: GCA_041748715.1. Classification (GTDB taxonomy): domain Bacteria; phylum Acidobacteriota; class Blastocatellia; order Pyrinomonadales; family Pyrinomonadaceae; genus OLB17. Next base: position 2,612 of record JBGTCS010000093.1, read on the forward strand.
ATTCAAAACCGTGACGGAGCGAAACATTGGCCAAATGTGCCGCGAACTCGCCGTCGGCGACGATCGACTTGCTCACGTTTTCAACACATACGGTGCGCCTCCGCTCTGGGATCGGCCGACGGGGTTTGCAACTCTTTTGAATATTATTCTCGAACAGCAGGTTTCTCTCGCCTCGGCAAAGGCCTGTTTTGATAAGTTAACGGTTCAAATTGGCGATGTTACACCCGAAAATTTGCTTGAATTGAATGACGTTGAATTAAAAGCGATCGGCTTTAGTCGTCAAAAGACGAACTACGCCCGGCATTTGTCCCATGCGGTGATCGAGAAACAGATCGACCTCGATCACCTTAATTCTCTTACCGATATCGAAGTACAAACCGAGCTTGTAAAACTAAAAGGCGTTGGCCAATGGACGAGCGATGTTTATCTTTTAATGGCGATGCTCAGGCCCGATGTCATGCCGCGAGGCGATATAGCTCTTCACGCCGCGTATCAAAAACTGACAAATGCGGATAAAAGACCAGGATCAGACGAATTTCTCGAAATCGCTCAGCGCTGGAAACCGTTTCGTTCGGTCGCTGCTCGCCTGTTATGGCATTTCTATCTCAGCGAAAAACGGGGGGAGGGGCTGCAGAAAGCCCGTGAGTAAAAGGCTGTATCTAAACTGAGTTGGATGAGTCATAAAGATCTTCGGCTATGCCGTTCGATGGGCGGAACGGTTGTGTTTTTTACAACACTGGCACGTTCTTTGTGCCAGAACCTACGCTTTTTCGACAGTCTTTTCAAGTAATTTGCGGCTTCGCCGCCGATAATTAATGGGCTTAACTCCTATCGCGCTGAGAACAGCGGCATAGCCGCACGCAAAGTTGTCAGGACTGCCGGCGAAGCCGAGCTTCGCCGCACATCGAGGGGCAAAGCCCTCAAAGAAGGTTTTGACACAGCCGCGTAAGCAAGAGCGTAACATTCAATGATCGCATTACGCCCTTGCTTACGCGCGGGCTTGTGCATTATCTTGACACCGATGACCAAAATTCTTGACGTCGGCTGCGGCACAAATAAAACGCCCGGAGCGATCGGCCTCGATAACAATCCGCGGACCGGTGCCGATGTCATTCACGATCTCGGCGAAATTCCCTACCCGTTTCCTGATGACGAATTCGACCTCGTTGTTTCAAATCACGTTGTCGAGCACGTTCCGGATGTAATGGCATTTATCGGCGAACTTCATCGCATCACAAAACCGGGCGGGAGCATTCGGCTGCTCACGCCGCATTATACAAACCCCGACTGGGCAAACGACCCGACGCATCGCAATCATATAAATTCGTACACCTTTAACACCTTTCTCGCCGGTCGCGAGGTCTTTGATTTCTATACCGAGATCAAGCTAAAGCCGATCAGCAGCTACGTTTCGCTGCTCGGTTTATGGAAGGCGTTGGGTATCGAGTTTCTTGTAAATCTGGACCAGAAAAACTACAAACTGCGATTTTTGCGAAAGTTTTGGGAGCAATATTTAAGCTATATTTTCCGGGGCAAGGAACTGCGGTTCGAGTTTGAGGTTGTTAAAGACCATATCGAACACTGATCAACTCGACATTAGCGGGTCCGAGATTTCTTGTTAACAATACGTTCAGTTTGACCGACACTGAATACGGGTGGATTTATCCAAATTCGGCGTTGGGCGTTTCTGAGATTGAAGACAAATGAACAAGCCCGCGCGTTTGCAAGGGCGGTACATACGAGTCAGGTTTTCGGGGGATGCGTGACCTCCGAGTTGCGCGATACGCCCTTGCTTACGGAATCTGCGATTTTACGCTAATGACGAATCCGGGTTTATCGAATCCCATCGTTGTTTGTTGTCCCTGCGTTTAAAATCCAACTTTTCCCGAACTTACAGGCATCTGTTATACTTGGGAAGTTCCCGAAACACTAATTGAGGTATTTATGAAAAGCAAATTTTTTGCCGTTGGCGCTGTTTTCGTTTTATTGCTGAATATTGTCGGTATTGCGGCCGTCGATACTCCTCGGACAGAAAAGAAAAAACGCGAGGTGACTCGTCTTGTCTCGCTGCTTCCTGAGTCCGACTGTATCGCCGTATTTGATTCGAAACGTTTCTATGTCGAGGCCTTGCCTAAATTGCTTGGCTCCAATCAGCCAATGCTCGCTGAAGTCATGGACAAGATCAGCGATATGGAGCGAACGACGGGTATCGATCTTAAGACATTTGGCGATGTCGCGGTGGGAATCTCCTATAAAAAGGTCTCGGAAACCGAAACCGACTTCGAGCCCGTTGCTATCGCCAATGGAGATTTAAACGCCCGAGCTCTGGTGGCAATCGCAAAACTTGCCTCCAATCGGGCCTATCGGCAAGAGAAGATTGGGGACCGAATTGTTTATATATTTTCGCCAAACGATATTCTGCGTCGACGAGCTCCGACCACTACCAACTCAAAGATCGCTACGGTGATCGATAAGGCTTTAAAAGGCCTGATCCGTGAGGTCGCAGTAACGACGCTGGACGAAAACACCCTCGTCCTCGGCCCGCTCTCGCGAGTCCGCGAAACGCTTGAGCCGAGAAAGCGATCCAGAAACACGGTCAGCAGTCTGCTTTCCGTACGAGATACAACCGTTATGAGTTTTGCGGGCAAAATGCACGGCGGCTTTATTAGGGTGCTGCCGCTCGATAACGACGAATTGGGAGCAAATATCGCAACAATCGATTTTTTGGCGGGCTCGATCGATGTAACGGTCAATGGAACTTCATTTCACGCCATGGCTCGCACAAAGAAACCTGAGCAGGCAAAAATGCTGACCGAGACAATCGGAGGACTTCAGATCGTCGGCGAAGCTATTTTGGGAGGGTCAAAACGCCCGGATCAAAAGATCTATGGCCGTCTGATCAAAAATGCCAAGATCGAGAGCCGCGGGACCGACCTGACGGTCGACCTTTTGATCCCGCAGGCTGATATCGATAGTCTGCTCACTTTCCTTAAATAATCGACCAACGACAGATCAATTTTTTCGGCGTCCGCGTTAGACATATAAAGTTTACGCGGACGCCGATTTTCTTTTGGTTAAATGGACAGATCATCTTCGGCGGCGGTGAAAGCCGCCGGATCTTTGCCGCGCAAATTGATCGAGATCGCGATTATAGCCGCCGTCACTGCCGAGCAATGGGAATAATTGAAGATCAGTGGAAAGATAGGCGGCTCGCAATTCGACCGGTCGCGGCCCGGCCTTGATAACCCGAACCTTTGTACCGCGGATCTCGCCGATCCATGCAGCAAAATCGTCGGCCCGGCCGACTGTCGCCGACAACAGAAGCAGCCGGATACGCTTCGGCGACAAAATTATCGCTTCTTCCCAGACATGCCCGCGTTCCTCGTCCGATAAATAATGGGCCTCATCCAGGATCACAAAGTCGGTACCGACGTTGTCGCCTTCGCGAAGGGCGTCAAAGAGTTGGTTGCGATAGATCTCGGTCGTACCGACTATGATCGGGGCTCCGGTATTTTCCTTGCGGTCGCCAGTCAGAATCCCAACGTTTTCAGCTCCAAATTCGAGCGAAAACTCAACGTATTTTGAGTTGGTCAGAGCTTTTAGGGGCGTCGTGTACCAGGCTCGTTTCCCGGCCGCGAGCAGCCGTCTGATCTCTTCGCGAGCGATCCATGTTTTGCCGCTGCCGGTCGGTGCCGTGACCAACACGTCTTCGGTTTCAATGGCTGCCAGTGCCTCGATTTGGAATGCATCAGGCTTAAATGGTTTCCCCTCCGGTACACCGATTCCTGAAAGCAGCCTTTCGACCGAATGCAATTGGGCCAAAGTCTGCGGTGTGGGTTCGCGTCGGATGGAACTTTCACCTCCCGATCCGCGTTTATCTACCCGGTTGGAGCGATACGTAGATTTTGCCTTCGAAGGCTTGTTTTGGCGGCGATTTCGATCTTTTTGGCGCGGCATAGACGTGATGTTAGATGTTTATCAGGCAGATGTCTATTCTTTCCAAAGCTCGTCGTAAAGTGTTAATATTTTCAATTGCTTCGCAACCCTTGCTGTGGGGCGTGCGTCTAATTTCCGAGTCAACATTTTTGTATTGGAATTTACGCATTTAATAAAAGTTATATGTTTGAGCAGTCATTATACGAACAGGAACCGGTCGCAACGCCTTTACAGGAGGGCGATCTGTTCAATAATTACGAGATCAAGACGTGGGAAAGGTCAAAGCGACTTTATCGCATCCTGGGGATTTCGGCTATCGGAAACATCCTTGCGATCCTTATCTTCGGCCAAACTTCGCTGCTGACCATGAAAGGCTGCGACAGCCCCTTGGTCGGACGAGTTTGTCAGGTTTTGGATACGGTCTATGTCACGTCGCTGGTTTTTGGGACCGATCGCGAATATGTCGACGCGGTTTACGAAAAAACTGAATTGGGCGATTCTGAGATCACGTTTGTGGACGTTAGCGGGGTTACACCGCCAATTTCGTATCCCGAGGGGTATTTCCAGGTCGCCAACCCGCTTGAGTATCAGGCGATGCTTGACCAGATGAATGACCCCGCGTTGTCAAATAATTTAGCCGGCATACCCTTCACATCGCCTTCAACGGGCGGAAGTTTGATCGACACCCAACCAAATTTGCCGCAATCAAATCCGAACGTGATCGAGGGCGAACTGCCGACATTTGGCGGCAATTCTGGCATCGCTTCGAATCCGACTCCGCCGGTCAGTCGCCGGCCGAGACGGAATCGCGTAAACGTCAATCCGACCCCGAATGATAAAACGATTGCTGGAATAGATGATTCGATCGATGATAATGCCCCAATACCGACGCCGACTCCGGCCCCAACACCACTGTCTAGCGAAGCGGTCGTTGCCGTGGAGATCAATAAAAAACCGTTGGTAGACTTTGCCGATGTCGTCGCTGCCCAGTGGGAAGCAAAAGAAGTTGATCTGAACCAGGACTTTACGCTTGTTCTGAACGGCACGATAACCAAAGACGGCAAACTCGATCGCGAAAAATCTAAATTTGACGTGTCAAAACAGAAAGGTGATCCCAAGATGATCGATGTCGGCAAATCAGCCATCGAGGCTCTTGGCGACAGCGGGTATCTAAATTATTTGAAGCTACTCGGGGTCGATAAAATAAATGCAACGCTGGTTCAGGACGAAAAACAGATCACCGTCATTATAAGTTCAGCTCAAAAAACTCCGGAACGTGCTTCGGTTGTCGCAAGCGGTCTAAACGGGTATATACTGATCGGTAAAACGGTCGCTCAAAATCCGAGCGACGAACGGACGCTTTTGGATGGTGCAAAGGTTTCTACCGATGGTAAGAATTTTGTATTAAACTTTGCTATCCCAAAACCGATCGCTCAGGAAATGATCAATCGCAAATTAAAAGAGGCTCAGGCCAAAAAGGCCCAGCAGCCTAAACCGAACGGCGAGATCTCGATTAAAACAACCGACAAAACGGCTAAAAAATAGAAATTGAGAACGCGTAAAACTCAAAACTCGATCCTTGTCCTCGCTACTCTGGGCGTCTATTTCGGCCTGGTCCTGGTCGGAGCAACTCCGCAGATCATAGCCAGTGCGGCGATGACGCGGCAGTTTGACGTTAAGGACGAGATCGAATTCAAGGACGAGCTTGACACCAAACCGGACGATAAACGATCTCCGGTCTCGACGTCGGTTCAGATATATATTGAAGATGTCGAGTACTTTCTAGAAAGACTCGCCAAACTGAAAAACAGCGGTAAGTTCGATCCCAAGATCGACACCTTTTTTGTTTCACAAAACACGCTTCTTCCCTGTGTCGACAGTAATGAAAAAGGGCGATTCACACCGATACGGTTTGAAACGTCGAGTGAATCGTCGCGTTCGGCCCTGGAATATTTCAGTCGCGGAATGGTTTACGGCTATTCGCTTGGCGATTGTCTCGACACCGATGAATTTAAGGGCGAAACTGCAGTTGACTCGCGTTTTACGTATCAACTCGACGTAAAAGCATTTTCCGTAAATGTCGCGGTCAAAAAACAATCGCATCAACGGGCCCTCGACCTGCTACAGGAATTAAAAAGCAATATTCTTCTGTTTTCGAATCGAGATGCCAGCATGATCCGTCAAACGATCATTGCAAAAACCGTATTTCGAACCGATAACGACCAGGTTTTTATCGTCACCCGACTTCCACGTGCCGGGCTGATTTCGCTGTTTGATACCGACGCAAGGTAGCAAATAGCGGACGTAGATCTCACCTTTTAGTCTCGCTATATTTAACAAATCGCATCCATTATTCGAGCAAACCCACGTTTGCCGTTTTATTGGTTTATAATCACAAAACCGGCGTTTTGTGCACCGTTTAATAAGAGGAAATCATGGCTGTTAATAGTTTTGCAGATAAAATAGTTAAGAAAATTTTTGGATCGAGCAGCGACATTTTTTTGAAAAATGTAAAGCCGATCTTACAGGAAATAAACGACTGGGAACCGAAGATCGAAAAGCTTTCGGATGATGAGTTAAAGGCCCAGACGCCTAAATTCAAGGAAATTATAGTCAATGCACTAGAAGGCATTGACGACAAAGAAGAACGCAGAAAGGCGGAACAGGAGATCCTGAGCGAGATCCTGCCCGAAGCGTTTGCGACGGTCCGCGAAGGCTCGCGCCGCGTGACCGGCATGCGTCACTTTGACGTGCAGATGATCGGCGGCATCGCCCTTCATCAGGGCCGTATCGCCGAGATGCGGACCGGTGAAGGTAAAACCCTGGTAGCAACTCTTCCGTCATATTTGAATGGTTTGACCGGTCGCGGTGTACACGTTGTCACGGTCAATGATTATCTCGCCGCCCGCGACGCCGATTGGATGGGCAAGATCCACAAATTCCTCGGCCTCTCGGTCGGCTGTATCCAGAACGACATGGACGACATCGAGCGAAAGGACGCTTACGCTTGCTCGATTACCTACGGAACCAATAACGAATTCGGCTTTGATTATCTGCGGGATAATATGAAGTTCGATGTTGAGTCGCTGGTCCAGCCTGATCACTATTTTGCGATCATCGACGAAGTCGATTCGATCTTGATCGACGAAGCCCGTACACCGCTTATTATTTCGGGGGCTTCGGATGAGGCGACCGATAAATATTTCACAGCTAACGAAATCATTCCAAAGCTCGAACGCGGCAACAAGGATGAGGAAACCAAGGTCACAACCGGCGATTACCTGCTCGACGAAAAAAATCATTCTTCCGTTCTGACCGAAGCCGGCGTAACCAAGGCCGAGAAGCTGCTCGGCGTTTCAAACCTTTATGATCCGGCAAACATGGATCTGCTTCATTGCGTCGAACAAGCCCTAAAGGCTCACACGCTCTATAAACGCGACCATCAATATGTCGTTCAAGACGGCGAAGTTCTGATCGTCGATGATTTCACGGGTCGCCTTATGCAGGGACGCCGCTGGTCCGATGGGCTTCACCAAGCGGTCGAGGCGAAAGAGGGCGTTAAGATCGAACGCGAAAATCAGACGCTTGCCACGATCACGCTGCAAAACTACTTCCGAATGTACGAAAAGCTCAGCGGCATGACCGGTACCGCCGAGACCGAGGCCGAAGAATTTGGGACGGTTTACAGCCTGGACGTCGTTCAGATCCCGACCAATATGCCGATGGTTCGCGTAGATTCGTCGGATATGATCTATCGCACGCTGCCCGAGAAATGGGACGCGGTCGTAGATGAGATCAAAGATCTACACGGCCAGGGACGTCCTGTTCTGGTTGGTACGGTTTCGGTCGAAAATTCAGAGCTCGTTGCCGAAAAGCTCAAAGCGATCGGCGTTCCGCATAAGGTCCTAAACGCAAAATATCACGAGCAGGAAGCCGAGATCATCGCCCAGGCAGGCCGCAAAGGCGCGGTTACAATCGCGACCAACATGGCCGGTCGCGGAACCGATATTCTGCTCGGCGGAAACCCCGATGAACTCGCCCGCGATTATCTGAAACGTCTCGAGATCAATCCGGACGAGGCGACGGAAGAGCAATTTTCCGAACAGCTCAGAAAGGCAAAAGCTGTCGTGGCGGAAGAACATAAAGCGGTCGTTGTCGCCGGGGGATTGCATATTCTCGGAACCGAGCGGCACGAATCGCGACGTATCGACAATCAGCTCCGCGGACGTGCGGGACGTCAGGGCGATCCGGGTTCGACCCGTTTTGTCCTGTCGCTCGAAGACGACCTGATGCGAATCTTTGCGGGCGACAAGGTCCGATCCATGATGGAATGGCTCGGCATGGAAAAGGGCGTCGCGATCGAATCGAAAACGGTTTCGAAACAGATCGAACGAGCCCAAAAGGCCGTCGAGGCCCGCAACTTTGAAACGCGTAAACACGTTCTCAAATATGACGACGTGATGAACAAACAGCGTGAAACGATCTACGGCCTCAGGCGTCAATTGATGTTCGAAGCCGAACATCGCGAATACCTGCTCGGCGAACGCGGCGTCGCCCGCGATCTGCTCGGCGATCTGACGCACAGCATGCTAAACAGCGAAGCCGGGGCAGAAACCTGGGACATCAACACTTTTGCTGCGGAAATCGAAAGTATTTATGCGATCGATCCGGCAAGAGACGCGGGTGTCGAATTTAAGAAGATGAATCCCGACGAGATCGAACAAGCGATCTGGAAAAAAGCGGCGGCAAATTACGCGGAGAAAGAGAAAAAAGCCGGCGGCGAATCGCTTCGTGCCTATGAGCGTTACATTATGCTCAACATCATCGATTCGCAATGGAAAGACCATCTGCTTTCTATCGATCATGTTAAGCAAGGCATCGGGCTGGTCGGTTACGGTCAGAAAGACCCGCTTGTTGAGTATAAAAAACAGTCGTTCGATATGTTTCAGGACATGCTCGACCGGATCGATACAAATACGACCAAGGCTCTTTTCAATCTCGAGATCGTGGATCGCAACGAACAGGAAGAGATCGAACGTCTCGAACGCCTGGAGCAGCAGCGTGCCAAACGTCAGGCCGCCGGAATGGCCTTTACCGGAGCGATGGGCACCGCCGAAGTCGCCGGTGCCGAAGCCGCTCGCCACACGCCATTCGTCCGCGACACACCAAAAATGAAGCCAAACGAACCATGCTATTGCGGGTCGGGCACGAAGTTTAAGAAGTGCCACGGGGCGGGCGGTTAGTGGCGGTAGCCCGCACGTAAGTAAGAGCCATTTACACTTCACATAACTCGATTTAGAATAATAAAGGCGGCTCCGAGTCGCCTTTATTATTGCGTCAATCTTTTGAAGGGCTTGCGACCGCCTTCATTGTCGCCAACGGCGACTCAACTTATGACCCGTAAGCTGCTGACGCATGTCATAGAAATTCGCCTTCTCTTTTGAATAATTTCCATTTTTTACGGTAATATGCCATTATGACATCCCAAATGCTGACGCGTATTCTGCCAATCTACCTTTTATTGCTCTTAACGATCGCAACGGCGGCTCAACCCGCGGAAAAGAGTCCGGGAATCCAGCTCTTCGAGAAAGGTGATTTCGGCGGGGCAATCGTACTTCTTAAGACGAGCTACGATCTCGTCGACCTTTACTATCTCGGAGCTGCTTACGAAAAGTCGGGAAACGAGAAGGAAGCTCGAAAGGCATTCGACCGTTCCTTCAGGAACGGTTACAAAGAGTTTGGCGAAGAAATAATAAAACGCTCCATGTTTGACCCAAAGCAGATTGTACCCGACGATAAACTCTCGATTTATCTTGAAAAGCATGTCGGGCGCATCGCAGTAACCGCGGCGAGCGCTCTTAAAACTCTCGAGCTAAAGGGCCCCAGTTCAAATCAGAGCGAGTGGATCATGAGGTCTCGGATGATCGGCGAGATCGGTCGGCTTCTTGCCTCCGATCAATTGGTCTATTCTGCACGCGAACTTGATATCGATGCCAAGATAAACAACAAGCCGCGTCCCGGATATACCGATGAGGCGAGAAGAAATGGCACGCAAGGAACCGTTGAACTCCTCGTTCTTCTCGGCTCAGATGGCAAGGTAATGGGCGTCCTACCCACAAAACTCCTCTCAAACGGCCTAACCGAGCGGGCCTATCAGGCGGCAACCAGGATTAGTTTCACACCCGCCGAAAAGGCCGACAAGCCTGTCGCGATACTTAAGGCGATATCATATTCATTTTCTATCTACTAAGTACCAGAGCCTAAAGAAATCCTCGCCGCTTAAGCGAAGATTGAATCACCCGATAAAATCTTCGCATTCGATTCAACCGTCGCTACGCAACGGGAAAAATTGATTACTGCGTTCCTGATGATGAAGCCACGCGAAGGTCGTTGCATTCAACGCAGTAGATTAAATAGGCTCGGTCGCCTTAATCTATTGACCCTTCTCATTTCCATTTAGTATTACTCGAAATAATTCCTGCACTCCGGAGTGTGAAGCCACAAAACCTATTTTAATATTCGAATTTTCGTGCTAAACTCTCGTCCATTGCCAAATTGTTAAGCTTTCTGCTTCCGACGGTGCTTCCCGACTGGAGAGCTGATGATTTCGCAAGGGCGGATTTCCGCAATCCGCAATCTCACAAATCAATTGATTATTAAGGTTCGCTAGGCACCGGACGACCTTTTGGAGGTGAGGTTATGACTTTTAAACAAGCCGCCGAGCGTGGTGGTTTTGCCTCGGGTAGATACATTACGCGGGATATGGCAGAGGCCATGGGCGACGATGTAGCCGAGGGTTATAAGCGAGGATCGATATATGCTCGTTCGTGGCGAACTCCGCCGAACTGGTCTGCTCCCGACTGGAAAGACGAACTTTCGTCTCTAGCTCTTATGTCCGCCTGGCAAGCAAAACTTGATTTTGACCCCTCCCGCGGAGTGCCCTTGACGAGCTTTGTGTTCTATCGCGTCAAAGCCCAGGCCTTCACGCTCTATAGACAGGAATGGCGACACGCTCTGCGGTTTGCTGCGAGCGAAATGCAATTCATTGAAAGTCAAGCGGGAGCCGGTTTGGATCCCCATAGCAATGGTGAAACGTGCGAATCTTTAGAATGGGCTCTCGGCCAACTTTCTGAAGGGGATCGATGGCTTATTGAACAAATCTTTTGGAAACATCGCACTGAGATCGCTCTTGCCGAAGAGTTGAAGATTAGTCAACCAGCCGTTAACAAACGTAAACGGATGGCCCTACAGCGTTTAATTGCACTAATTAAGATTTTTTCCGGTGACAGGTTATAAAAATACGATCTCGCTGCATTATTTATAAGTGAAACCATATCTGTAGTTAACTGGGAGGAAATTTTGAGAACTTCGTGCAATACCGCTGTCATTTCTGCCACTTCCCGTTTAGGCGGATGGCTACCTCGCAAACCCGAACATTTAGCTATCTGGCTCAAGAACACTGTTGATGAGGCCGAGCAAAAAGCGGAACCCTTTCAACCGGTAATCAAGGAATTTCAACACATGATCGAGAGTGATCCCGTCATGTTTATGCTCTTTACACAAATGTTCGAGGAGCAGCCCAATATCCCGATTCCGCCGAACAGCGGTGACATAAAGCTGGATAACTATAAGCAAATGCTGGTGGTACTTAACCATATTCTCACCACCGCACCAACATTTAACACAACCGGTCTGGTCGGCTTTCCGATCAATGCGATCCTGGACTATCCCATGATCACCCCGGCCGGGCTCTCCGCCTTCGCCTCACAAAAAATCAACGACATGTGGCGAAAGGTGCTTGCTGTTTGGACTCAGTTTCTGGACAGTGAAGATTCCCTATACGTTCTGAATGATTCGCCCACCGGGTGGCTGAGCCCGGCAGCCCGAAAAGCAATCAGTCTAGATGATTTCCAGACGGATCCGAAGAAGCCCTATCTCGGGTTTACGAGCTGGAACGACTTTTTTATTCGCCAGTTCAAACCTGATCGAAGACCAGTTGCCAAACCCTTTAATGATATGGCCATCGTCAGTGCCTGCGAATCTCAACCATATTCCATCCAAACCGGCGTAAAGGCGATAGATACATTTTGGATCAAGTCGCAGCCCTATTCTTTGCGCGATCTTTTACAAGGTAATTTTGTGGATCAGTTTATTGGAGGCACAGTTTATCAGGCATTCCTTAGTGCGGAAAACTATCACCGCTGGCATAGCCCGGTCTCGGGCATCGTCAAAAAATTGGTTAAGGTGCCGGGCACATATTACGCAGAGGCCGCCTCAGCCGGCTTTGATCCGGCGGGCCCAAACAATTCACAGGGCTATATCTCTCATGTCGCGACTCGGGCTTTGATTTTTATCGAAGCTGACAATCCGGCCATTGGCCTAATGTGCCTGGTGCCGATCGGAATGGCCGAGGTTTCGTCATGCTTATTTATCGGCAATGACGGGCAACCACTTGAGGAAGGGCAACATGTAAACAAAGGCGACCAGGTGGGCTATTTCCAGTTTGGCGGGTCAACACACTGTCTTATTTTCCGCCCCGGCCTCCAACTCAGTTTCGTTTTGGAAGCCATTCCTCAAGGTGAAGATGGTGCAAATTCCGCGATTGTCGAAGTAAACAGTTTGCTCGCGACCGTGGCGTAACCACCGTACATTTATAGTTTTCAGGCAGCTCAAGATTTTAGATATCACTTTTTTGGCAAAGCAACTATTGGAATCGAGAAAAAACTATGGCTACTAAAAAAAACTTAAACGCAACATCCGATTATCAACTAAGAATTCATCCCGCGGTCGGCATTTCGCGTGTCGGTAATAGTAAGGAATACATAATTGCACCTGAAACAATGGCGGGTGTTGGCGTCGGAAATCCGGGCACACCCAGCGGTGGCCTGCCGATTCGAGCAGGTACCGAGGACGAAATCGTTAATAGTAGTGACGTTCGGGATTCATCCGGTGCACTCAAACGCCAGGCAGCTCGTTTTCGAATATTTGCCTATCCTGATAATGCGGATGAGAAATGGCCTCGGGGAGATGGCGTTGAGGTCAATATTGGCAGCAAACTTGGCGAACGAATCGTCGCCGACATAGTCTGGACCGTGCATCTGGCGAATAAGAAAGCGAACTCGTTTGTGCTTACCGAAGAAGGTCGCCAGGGCATTTCGAGCTATACAGACGGCAATCTGCCGCCAATCCGAAACCCCAGAATCAATGACCCTAATGCTCCGCAACCAAAGGACAAGATCAAAGTGCTGAATCTGCCCGAACGAGTCTTTAAGCTCACGATTGATCCAGGCCCCCGCGTAGTTTCGGGTTCCGATGGGAAACCTGTTAGTTTTGACAGACCAACACAGTCTCAATATTATGACGCCGATGCAGGCGAGGTCATTCCACTCCCAAAGTATCCTAAATCCTTTCCCCGTGACAGCTTCAAGAATATGGACTGTCCGTCAGGGCCAATCGACACGCTGGGAGAATTAATCACGGACGCAAAGGGACGGCTGCTGGTCTTAGGCGGCTATGGAAAAGCCGCAGGCTGGCGAATAAACGGCATTGCACCGCCGCTTGGGGACGACGTAAATAACAATCAATGGTTTGATGACAGTTCTGATGGGCCGGTTTCGGCGGTTCTTATTTTCAACGACGGCACGCGTATGGAAGCTCAGGGCTCATGGGTTACCGTAACGGATCCGGCATACGCACCACAAATTCTTAACGTGGTCTCGTTATGGGACGACATTTACGACAGTTGGGTACGCGATCTTAATCTCGCCCCGGATATTTACGATTCCTCGAACGGTAGCTTTAAAAAGACCTATCAGCCTACTTTCGACGATCAGCTTCAGCCAATTTTCAGCAGTGCTGCATTACAGCAATGGGTCGTAAACCTTAGCCAGCGGGGTATGGCCGCACACGCTTCTCTGACGGGCATTACCGCTATTGACGACCCCCAAACGACACCACTTGCTGGAATCGCGGCGATATTCCGCAGCCCTTACGACATGGCTCAACAGAACAATACGGCCCTGATGCCCCTTCATCTTGGAGACGCAGGTGAGTCTTTCCTCACACTTAGAAAAACCCAATGGTTTTTTCTTCAAAGATGGAGTGAGGGCAAAGGTAATTACCTGCCCGGAACGGGTCCGGCTCTTGGTCCCGGTGAATTTCTGGACAAAGCCACCCTCGTAAACTGCCTGGGGGGACGATTCAGCCCCGGTATCGATCTAACCTTTATCATGCGGGAATCTGCGATATACGAGCAACCGTGGCAAAATGTTGGACCATTCCGTGTTAAGGCAAAACCCCTCGCGTATTCTAAGGCAAAAACACCCGACAAACCCCTCCTTACGGCGGGCTACGTGCCTCGGCACGTCCAAAATGATGGACTCGAACCCGGCGATCTTGGAAAGTTCATGGCGCTGCCGTGGCATACCGATTACAATAGCTGCTCCACCCATCCACCATCGCCAAATCCCCCTGGCAACCGGACTGTATTTTGGTCGTGGCCAGCCCAACGTCCTGTAGCGGTTTACGCTTCCGACGATGTATTGTGGGGCTCCGACGATGCTCCCGATGCTCTCCCTACAAACGATTCACCGGTTGTGACAACCTGGAATGAGGGTTGGCAGCTTCCTATGCAACGCTGGTCGGTCCGGGGACCCGGCACCGATTCACCTGCAGCAGAAAACTGGGGACGCTTTCAGGTGCGGCGCGATATGCTGGACAATTGGAATCGTATCGGGGTTGTAATGCAGGCCACCCAGATACCTCCGCCAGCCGGTAAACAGCCCAAAAGTAAATCCGGCAAGAAACCCGTCAAATTGCCCGGCGATTGGTATCTTGAAGTACAAAGCCAACTTATTGATACTGATCAAACTCCTGTGGCTCCATTCCCCAATATTGCCACTGACCTCAATCCGGATCCGACTCTTGGACTGGACCCACGCGATTTATTTTACAAATTGTTCAACGTCGACGAATTCCCAGAGGTTCGAGGCGATGCCAAAGCCTATGTCGACGCCTGGCTAAAATGGTCCGAAAATTTCTCTAACGATCCCGAATCCCCTGAGGATCGGCAATTTTTTTGCTATACCGAACAATCCTTTGATGACCGCCTCGAGGAGATCTATCAACAGCTTGTCGACGAGGCGGCGGATTTCGATCCGGCCGCTGACAGTCAGTTCCCTACCTATGAAGATATGTGTACCTACACTATCCAGTGGGCTCCTTTTAACCTGGTCGATGGCGCGTGGCTCAGGAATGTCGGAGGAACTGGTCCAATGGACGAGGTTCAATCGCTTCTCTTTTCGGTTTCGATGGACGAACGCGGTGACGGCGTCGTTTCGATGAACCACTGCAACATTTATCGCGATCTATGCCATTCCATCGGGTATTACCCTGCTCCCGTCGAATCGCGCGAGTTTGCGTACGACCCCCAATTTCTTGACAGCGCTTTCACGGTTCCTTCCTTTCAACTGGCCATCTCCGAATTCACGGAAGAGTATTTTCCGGAAATTATGGGTATGACGTTGATGCTCGAATGGGAGGTGGTTCAGTTGAAACAGAGTCGGGATTCCATGATTTATACTGGTCTCGACCCTCATTTTTATGTAATGCACATTGGAATCGACAATGCGGTGAATGGCCATGGTCAGCGTGCCCGTGACGCTGTTCAGCTATTTTTACAGAATATGCGTCTTGCCGGTGGGGAAGCTGCGGTTCAGGCGGCATGGCGGCGAATATGGAACGGTTTTGTGGCCTTTAGCACAATAGGAACGTTTGGAAATGATCTGCTGGCCTTAATAGCTTCCAAGCAGGACTTACGCTCCCAGATGATTGCAATGATCGAACGCAAGGCAAATTTCGGAAGCCGAAATCACCAAAATCACATGGTGGGAGGAAGTCGGATTGACGACTGGTTTTCCAATCCCCCGTCGTTTCTTGACGCACTCGAAAAGCACGGTTATATAACCCCAGGCGACTGGCCCAATAGCCGAATGCTAGCCCTTATGAACTTTGAGACCGGCCCGATGTACCGTGTGTTTACCGATAACGAAATACAGCTCTGGGAGGACTATACAAATTCGCTAAACCAACCAGTACCCCCGCCTCCGCCACCCCCGCCCTCGCCCGCCCGTGGGATGGTCGCCGTTGTGGATCAACTACGCCTGGTTCAACAAGGAGTTGCGGGACATGTTGTGAACTTCATGGCAGACGAGGATGGGGAAGAACACACAATCGATTGGTGGTTCAAGCAGCCGACGGTCGAGTTATTAAAAGCGTTGAGTTCGCCCGAAAACGAATTAGTTAAACCGGGAGATCCGGGTAATAGCCGTTTCCTCATGGAGCTAATTGCACCCACGGGACCGATGGGTTCCGTGTTTGGGCTGGCTGCGGCACCACCTAATTCCGGTAGCTGTCGGGATGTGGTCGACCAGTGGATCGCGGCCGGCTGCCCGCTCCCGGACGAAAAGCACTTTACTCTTCGTCTAAATACTCCCCGCTCTAAGCGCGACCGGCATCCCACTGGCCGTATTTACGGTATGGGGAGTGTCCATTGAGGTCGCCTAGATCCTACGAAGTCGTTATACTGGGTGCCGGTCCGGCCGGCGCCTCGTGCGCAATAGCCCTCGCAAATAAGGGCGTTGATCGAATATGTCTAATCGATGTAAAGCGGCCATCATTTGGGACAGCGGTAACGATTGGGGAAACCATCCCGCCTGATACTTGTAATCTGCTCGATCAACTCGGAGTATGGCCGGAGTTCCTGGATGAAAATCATGAACCCTGCTTTGGTAGCTATTCTTCTTGGGGGACCGAGACCCTTGGTTTCAATGATTTCGTTTTCAATCCCCACGGATGTGGCTGGCATCTCGACCGCAGTCGTTTTGATGGGTTTCTTCTCCGTCGAGCGAAGGAATCCGGTGTGGAAGTGCGAACGGGGGAACATTTATTGGAAAGCGAGTTAATTGGCGAACAGGGCTATCGCTTATGTACTTCGCCAAACGCGGCTAGCCCGCACGTTATCGAGACTCGGTTTGTGGTCGATGCGACTGGTCGCAACTCAATGTTTGCAAAACGCTTTGGGTCCCGACAATTGGAATTAGATAGTCTGACTTTTTTATACGGATTTTTCGAGTCCGAAAATGCAGCTTCGACTACACGCTTAACTTTACTCGAAGCGGTGGAAAACGGCTGGTGGTACGCAGCGGGCCTGCCGCGTAACCGCCTTGCTGTCGCATTTGCGACAGACCGGGTGCACATCAAAGAAGACTTTCTAGGTGAGGCGGGGCGATGGCTAAGTAGGGCTCTCTCTACACGGCATCTTACAAAGCGTCTCGAGGGGTGCGAGTTCCTTTCTAAAAGCCTGACGGCTCGTACAGTTACTAGTTTCGCGCTTGATAAAGCAGCCGGACCGAACTGGCTCGCCGTGGGCGACGCTGCTGCGTGTTTTGATCCGCTTGTTGCTCAAGGCATCTACAAAGCAATCGCCGATGGCATCAGTGCAGCCGGACATCTTACGTTAGCCCTCCGCGATGGCACTCCATTTCACGACGAATACGCTGAAAGTGCGAAAAAAAGTTTTAATGAGTATTTGCAAAACCGAAACCATTTCTATCGGCTCGAACGCCGCTGGCCCGACTCGCGATTTTGGCAGCGGCGTCAAATAAGGACGGAATTAGACTCGGCTGGTTCAATTATGATTGCCAACCCTCCTCATCATTTTATAAAGGCTGGAATGTAAATAGCGACTAAATCCCGATAAAATTAAGGTCCCTTTGATCAAAAACCACGCACCAATCGATTGGTAAACAGGGCATATCTTCAGTCTGAAATCCAAGAATTTCTAAATCTATTTCAATTTCTTCAAACTTCCCTGCCCGCTGATCTGACGGTTTCCGGCGACTTTTTCCATTTGGGACATCGCCCGGAGCATGTTTTCGCCAAGCACTTTTTTGATATCGGTCTCGGTGTAGCCGCGTCTGAGCATTTCGTAGGTTACCAGGACGAGGTCTTCGGCCCCGTTCATTCCTGCCGGAAGAAATGGTACGCCGTCATAATCCGAGCCGATGCCCACGATATCGATGCCGGCGACCTTTTTCATGTGATCGATATGATCGACGATGACGGTGTACGGTGCGATATAGATCGGATTGGCGTCGAGCAGTTTTCGTTCGGCTTCGTTAAATCCACGGGCGTCGTTCTTATATTGCTCACGAAGCGCGTCGATCTGCGGTTTCAGACGTGCGGAACGCTCATTCTCCTCTCGATTTGTTCGGGCGTCTAAAAACGACGGGTAAAAATTGAGCATCATAACGCCGCCATTTTTGGCAACGCGTTTTAGCACTTCGTCGGGAACGTTGCGGGTATGGTCGTTGATGCCGCGGGCCGACGAATGCGAAGCAATGATAGGTGCGGTTGAGA